>JAHELH010000314.1 GCA_024644285.1 Paracoccaceae bacterium
GGCGCGCCGCGCGCTCGACACCGCCGACGTGGTGATCCACGACCGCCTGGTCGCGCCGGAAATCCTGGAGCTTGCCCGCCGCGAGGCGGTCATCATCGAGGCCGGCAAGACCGGCTTCGGCCCCTCGACGCCGCAGGCGGCGATCAACGCGCTGATGATCGCCCATGCCGGCAATGGCGCCCAGGTGGTGCGACTGAAATCCGGCGATCCCACCGTCTTCGGCCGGCTCGACGAGGAAATCGAGGCGGTGGCGGCCGCCGGCATCGCCTGGCGCATCGTTCCCGGCATCACCGCGGCCTCCGCGGCCGCCGCCGCCATCGGCCAGAGCCTGACCAAGCGCGGCCGCAACTCGGACCTGCGCCTGATCACCGGACACGACATCGAGGGCTTCGCCGAGCAGGACTGGCGCGCCCTGTCCCGCCCCGGCGCGGTGACAGCCATCTACATGGGCAAGAAATCAGCGCGCTTTGTGCAGGGGCGTCTGACAATGTACGGCGCCGACCCCGACACGGCGGTGACGGCGATCGTCAACGCCAGCCGCACCGGGCAGACGATCCACGCCACCAACCTGCGCGGCATGGCCAAGGCCATCGCCGACCTCGACGGCCCGGCCTTGACCTTCGTCGGACTGTCACCGCGCGATGCGATAACCGCCGCCGAACACATCGATGAACAGGAGTTCGCGTGATGCCCCGCCCCTTCACCCCGAAAGTCGTCACCGCCAATGCCCTGCTTGAGGGCGACGTCGTCTATCTGACCGCCGACGACCGCTGGTCGCGCAAGCTGTCAGAGGCCGAGCTGATCGAGGACGAGGCGCATGCCCAGATCCGGCTGCTTGACGCCCAGGCGCAGAAATCGGTGATCGTCGGCGCCTATCTCGCCGATGCCCGCGCCGGCGAGAACGGACCCGAACCCGCCCATTTCCGCGAGACGTTCCGCGCCAAGGGCCCCTCGAACTACGCCCACGGCAAACAGGAAAGAGCGGCGGCGTCCCGGACCTGATCCGCGACGTCCGCCTCCGAAAGAGACCGACATGTATCACTACACCGACTTCGACACAGACTTCGTCCGCACCCGGGTGGCCCAGTTCCGCGCCCAGGTCGAACGCCGCATCGACGGCTCGCTGACCGAGGACGAGTTCAAGCCGCTGCGGCTGATGAACGGGCTCTACCTGCAGCTGCACGCCTACATGCTGCGCGTCGCGATCCCCTACGGCACGCTGAATTCGCGACAGATGCGCCAGCTGGCGATGATCGCCGAGCGCTGGGACAAGGGCTACGGCCATTTCACCACGCGCCAGAACGTCCAGTACAACTGGCCGGAACTGCGCGACGTGCCCGACATGCTCGACGCGCTGGCCGATGTCGGGATGCACGCGATCCAGACATCCGGCAACACGATCCGCAACGTCACCGCCGACCATTTCGCCGGCGCCGCCGCCGACGAGGTCGCCGACCCGCGCCCGGTGGCCGAATTGCTGCGGCAATGGTCGACCGACCACCCCGAATTCCAGTTCCTGCCGCGCAAGTTCAAGATCGCCGTGACCGGGGCCAAAGCCGACCGCGCGGTGATCCGCGCCCACGATATCGGCATCCAGATCGTCCAGGACGCGGCGGGCGAGATCGGCTATCGCATCATTGTCGGCGGCGGGCTCGGCCGCACGCCGATGGTGGGCAAGGTGGTCCGCGACTTCCTGCCCCGCGCCGACCTTCTGCCCTACGCCGAGGCCATCGTCAGCGTCTACAACCTGCTCGGCCGCCGAGACAACAAGTACAAGGCGCGCATCAAGATCACGGTGCACGAGAACGGGCTGGAGACGATCCGCGACCTGGTCGAGACGCGCTTCGCCGAGGTGCGCCCGCACTTTTCCGGCGTCGACCAGGACATGCTGGCAGGCATCGAGGCGCAATTCGCCCCGCCGTCCTTCCGCACCGCGGCCACCGACGGGTACGAGGCCGCGCGCAAGGCCGACCCGATCTTCCGCTCCTGGACCGACACCAACCTCGCCGCGCACCGCGCGCCGGGCTACGCCATCGTCTCGGTCTCGCTGAAAAAGCATGGGCAAACGCCGGGCGACGCCACGGCAGAGCAGATGCGCGTCCTGGCGGATCTCGCCGAACGCTACGGACATGACGAGCTGCGCATCAGCCACGAGCAAAACGTGATCCTGCCGCATGTGCACAAATCCGACCTGCCTTCGATCCACGCCGCGCTGCGCCAGGCCGACCTCGCCACCGCCAATATCGGCCTGATCTCGGACATCATCGCCTGCCCGGGCATGGATTACTGCGCCTTGGCCACCGCCCGCTCGATCCCCGTGGCGCAACAGATCGCCACCCGCTTCGACGAAATGAAGCTCGAGCACGACATCGGCCCGCTGAAGATCAAGATCTCGGGCTGCATCAATGCCTGCGGCCACCACCACGTGGGACATATCGGCATTCTCGGGCTCGACCGCGCCGGCGTCGAGAACTACCAGATCACCCTGGGCGGTGACGGCACCGAGACGACGGTGCTCGGCGAGCGTGCCGGGCCGGGATTTGCCTACGACGAGATCCTGCCCGCCATCGAGCGGCTGATCGCCGCCTATCTCGACTTGCGCGAGGACGCCGCCGAGACCTTCCTGGAAACCTATCGCCGTCTGGGCGCCGAGCCGTTCAAGGCCGCGCTTTACCCGGCCGAGGAGACAGCCAATGCCGCTTGAAGCCCCGCTTGCCCCGGTCGCCGACCGCGTCCGAGAACTGAACGACCGTTACCGCCACCACGGCGCCACCTCGGTGCTGGAACACGCTTTGCGCGACCCACAGGTCGGACGCGTTGCGCTGGTCTCGTCCTTCGGGGCGGAATCGGTGGTGCTCCTGCACATGATTTCGGTGATGGACCGCACCACGCCGGTCTTGTTCCTCGACACCGAGATGCTGTTCGAGGAGACGCTGAC
>JAHELH010000047.1:0-2054 GCA_024644285.1 Paracoccaceae bacterium
AAACGGAAATGCGGGGCGCCAGAGGCACCCCGCATCGCACCGCTGTCGCTTCCAAGCCCCCCTTAGAAGGTCAGCAGTTCCGCCTCATGACGCTTCAGCGTGTTGCGTGCTGCGCCATAAGTTGCCAGTTTTCCGCGATCCCGAAGCTCGGGGAACAGCGCGAAGATCTCCTCGCGCTGCTCGGCGTCGATACTGGCCAGCGAGTAATCGCCCGGCTGGAAGCTTTCGCTCCAGGTGCCGTCCGAAAGCACGACCTCGTGGTGGTCGAACATGAAGTGGATGTAGGTGACCTGGGTGGTCCGCACCTGCACGATGCTGTGGCCGTTGACCAGGTGCTTGACCGCCGCCAGGTTCTCGCGCTCGTCGAAGAACAGGGCGCTCTGGTCGCTGGCGATCAGAAGCCTGTGGTTCGGACTGAGCAGCATGTCGCGTTCCGGCAAGCCGCGCCCAAGGGCGCCCTTGCGCACCAGAACCGGCTGCTTTTCGGGACAGGCCAGCAGTTCGGAATGACCGACCGTCTTGTGGCCGACCCAGCGGATTTCCTGAACGCCGTTGTCGCGGGTGACCACCCGGTCGCCTTCGCGCAGCTGCTCCACCGGCAATTCACCGCGCGCCGTGCCGATCATGGTTCCGGGCGTGAAGCAGGGGATCAGCCGCTCGATCTCGCTGAAGGTCAGCGTGCCCTCGATGGTGCCGTCGGCGGCCAGGAAGTTGACCGTGCCGGAGGTCGAGTCGCCGTCGGCGTCGACCGTCTCGTTGACGATCTCGAACCGGCCGAGACCGCGCAGGTCCAGCGTGTCCACGTCGTCACCGTCGGTGCCGCCATCGACCGTGTCGCCGAAGGCGTCCTCGCGGGTGTCGATGATGAACGCGTCGCGATCGGCGCCGCCGGACATGCTGTCGACGCCCTGGCCCCCGGTGATCCTGTCGGCGCCCGCGCCGCCATCGATGGTGTCGTCGTCGACACCGCCATCGAGGGTGTCGTCGCCAAGGCCGCCGATCAGGACGTCGTCGTCGTCCTCTCCGAAGATCAGGTCGTCGCCGTCGCCGCCGTCGATCGTGTCGCGGCCGTTGCCCGGCTCGGGATCGGGGCCGAACGCGCCGGTGCCCGGGGCATCGGGGATGTTGATCGGATCGTCGGGCGCGCCGAGGCCGCCGAAGATCGTGTCGTTCCCGCTGCCGCCCTCGACGTAGTCGTTGCCTTCGCCCGCGACGATGCGGTCGTCGCCGCCGCCGGCGCGGATCACATCGTCGTCGATTCCGGCGTCGATCACGTCGTTGCCGTCGCCGCTTTCGATCGTGTCGGCGTCGTCGCCGGTGGTGATCGTGTCGTTGCCGGCCCCCGTGACGACCAGATCGCGGTCGTCGTTCGGGTCGCTGTCGGCGGGCACCGCCGGGAACGGGCCGTAGGCCGGGAAGCCCAGGTCGGGCAGCGGGGCGCCGCCGGAGGTATCCACCACGTTGTCGCCGTCGCCGGCCTTGACCGTATCGTTGCCGTCGCCGCCGATCACGGTGTCGTTGCCGTCGCCGGATGTCAGGCTGTCGTCGCCGCCATAGCCGATGATATCGTTGTCGCCGTCGCCGGCATCGACGATGTCGGCCTCCATCGATCCCAGCACCGTGTCGTCTCCGGCGCCGAGAACGAAGCGCTCGATCTCGCGGAAATGCGTGGTGTCGGTGCCGTCGGTGAGATAGCCCTCTTCGGGCGCGGTGATGTCGAGCAACAGGTCGTCGCCGATATCGCGGGCATCGAGCACATCGCCGTCGGTCTCGTCGGTTTCTCCGCCGACGATCTTGTCGTTGTCGATGCCGCCGCCCTCGTCGTTGATGTCGAAGACGTCGTCGCCGGCGCCGCCATCGACGGTGTCGTCGCCGGCCCCGCTGTCGATCGTGTCGTTGCCGGCATAGGCGTAGATCACGTCGTCGTCGCCGTCCGGCCCGTCGATGAAATCGCAATCCTCGTCGCGGTAGCCGGGCAGCATGCTGTCCGCGGCCGCCGTGCCGTCGACGATGCCGTTGGGCGCGCAGGTGCCCTTGGAGCCGCCAGAGCCCTT
>JAHELH010000047.1:2154-11658 GCA_024644285.1 Paracoccaceae bacterium
CCGCTGCCCATCGAGCCGGTGCTTGCCTTCATGTCTTCTTCGCGGTCGTCGACGCCGCCATTGTAGTACGTCGTGGTTCCCCGGGACCCCGTCGCAGTATTGGAAGACATGTCACCACCTCCACGATAAACACCAATGGATCGCTCCGGATCCCGGTTTGAAACTCCGCCCCCACGGCCGACTTCTTCGCAAAGGATCGCCCAGGCTCAGCAATGGGCATTTGTGTCCAAATTGCGTCCAAACCAAATGCCCGCAGGGCTGGCGCAAAGCAAATTTACGCGCCGATAACCCTAATTTGGCGGAATTTTGTACTGGTCTGCGCGCAAATCCGGTGCGCACGTGCAAGTTGTGCCGTCGCCGTAAACAATGCCACAATTACGCCTTAATCCGGCTTCGATTCGACGGGCGTGGTGGTGTCGGCGCGCCCTGGGGCCTTTTGCAGAACAGCCCGGCCGCGCGCCAAATGCTCGCCACAATCCTGCGCTAGAGCCCGCAATCGACGGCAAAAGACGCCGCGGCGGCGCGAAAAGGGACATTTTTGTGGCCAAGCAGAAACAGCGACCGGGAACCAAGGAGATCGTCGCGCTGGCGGAATCGCTGTTCGAGGCGCGGGTCATGCAGGTCACCGCGCCGGGCGGCAAGAAGCGCGACAGCCTGCGGGTGCATTTCCGCGACCGCACGGTGATCGCGACCTATCGCCACCGCCCGGGCCGCGCGCATCGCGAGACGACGATCCTGCGGCACCTGTCGCCGCTTTGCGACGACATGCCCAGGTTCCTGGGATACGAAAACGGCGTTCTGTTCCAGAGCGATGTCGGCGGCACGCGGCTGAGCCAGCAGGTCCAAGGATTGGACGCGGCGGGGCGGGCCGACCTGGCGGCGCAAGCGGTCGCGTCGATCTTCCGGATCCAGGCGGCGGCGCGGCGGGTCAGCGAGCTGGAGGAGCTGCCGCATCTGGGTGCTATGCCGGACTGGGTCGAGGCGGTGGTGGACGAAGCCGCGCGGCTGGCGCGCCGGCTTGGGCGCAGCGCTCCGAATCTCGACCGGGAGGCGCTGTGCGAGAGGCTGGCCCAGCCGCCCGCGCAATTCACCAAGTGGGATTGCCGGCCCGGCAATGCCGCGCTGGCCGGGGACGGGCGCATCGCCTGGTTCGACTTCGAGTATTCCGGGCGGCGGCACGGAGCCGAAGACATCGCGTTTCTGATCGGCGATGAGGTCTGGCCGGTGGATGCCGGGACCATGTTCGACATCGTGACGCAGCAGTTCGACCGGGGCTGCGGGCATCCGCCTGGTGCGTACCTTGAATACCTGGGACTCTACGCGACGTTCCATGCGGTGCAGCGGATCAGGCTGGTCCTGTCCGAAGTCGACCGGCGCGGCTGGTCTTCGCAGGAGCGCGCGCTGCGCTACGACAAGGTGGGCACCCACCCGCTGATGGGCGCCGGCGTTTCCGAGCACGCGGCGCAATGTGCCGACCGGCATGCGCTGACGCGCCCGCTGGTGCCGCTGTTCGAGGAGATGGCGCGCACATTCTACCTGGCGATGCCGGACGGCCGGGAGAGGCTGGCGGGCTAGGCAAAGAAAAACGCCCGCGGGCGGGCGTGTGCGATGTGTGACCTTGGACGATGCGGGGGACTGGCGCAGAGCGCCGCGATGTCCGGTCTGAAAGGGTATGGTAAGGGTTCGTCACGGGCCGAGGCCCAAAATGGCTTGGTTTCTAGAACCTGACGAACACCGTTTCCCCCCGCATCTGACTTGTCTATGAAGGCTCTCCGCCGAATGCTGGCGGTGCCTTGCGTCTGGTTCACTCCCCATCGGCAAATAAGAGTGAACCAGTTCGCCGCAAAGCAACCGCAAGAAGAAAGCGGATACATTGCAATTTATTCGCAAAAAAACTGGAGATTTACACCTTATTAATCCGATTGTCCGGTACGCGACAGATGACGAAGTCGCCTGACGCGGCCCTAAGACGCCGAAGCATCTGAAAGAGAATACGTCGGGAAAACAGATGGTTACGTAAAAAATGGATCAACCTTAGCGGCGGTTGCCCCTGCTTGTGCAACTTTTCGACGAGTCGGAGAATCCGCCGCAGAAATCGTCGCGCGGGCTGCAACTGGCGGTCGCTGCGGCCTTGACCGGAGACACGCATGGGGCAATTATGTGGCCGTAACCATTGCAAAATATTCGCAAGTTTTCTTGAGCGAGCGGTCGGATCCCCTTCGGGATCGGTCTTGCAGGATTTTCTTTTTGTCGTTGACCTTGGGGGCAGTGACGCGTGCAGCCGCAGATCAGATTTCTGGGCGGGTATGCGCTTGCGGATTCGCGCGGGCGTCCGGTGCGTGTGCCCACCAAGAAATGCTGGGCCCTGCTCGGGTACCTGGTGATGTCCAAGGGCAAGGATGTGCCGCGCGACGAGATTGCCGCGCTGCTTTGGCCACGCAGCAGCGATGCCAATGCGCGTGCGAGCCTGCGCCAGGAGATTGCCGTGCTGCGCAAGGTCTTGGCGTTCGCCGGTCTGCCGGAAATCGACAGCACCAAGGAACTGGTCCGGCTGCCGCTGCCGGCGCCGGCGGCGGACGCCCTGCTGATGGCAGAACTGATCGAGACGAACACGCCGGAGGCGCTGCGCGAGGCGGTGGCGTTGTATCGGGGCGACTTCCTCAATGGTCTGAGCGTCTCGGCGCATCCCTTCGAGGACTGGCAATGGGTCGAGCGGCTGCGGCTGAAGGCCCTGGCGCAGACCGCCTATCTGCAGCTTCTGGCGCAGGATGCGGATGGCCCGGACACCGAGCAGGCGATCGACACCGCCACGTCGCTGCTGGCTGTCGAGCCGACGCAGGAACAGGCGCACCGTACGCTGATGCGGCTCTATCGCCGGATGGGACGACGTGCCGAGGCGCTGCAGCAGTTCCAGCGCTGCGCCGCGGTTTTGCAACGTGAACTGGATACCGAGCCGTCGCAGGAAACCGTCGATCTGGCCGCGCGAATCCGCGCCGACCTGGAGGGACCCTCGCGCAATGGCAAGAACGGCGCGCCGGACAGGCGCAAGCCGTTACGGGTCGGACAGGCGATGCGCGCGCCGCAGCGGGATGCCACGCACACGGTCATCCTGATGCTGAGCAGCCTTGCCGGGGTCGCCGATCTGTATTCCAGGCTCGATCCGGCGCAGCTTGCCGAGGCTCAGGACCGGTTGCACCGCTTTGCCGCGCAGCAGATCACCGATCGCGGCGGCCATCTGATCGCGGGCTGGGGCGACCGGGTCATGGCGTGTTTCGGGCATCCGGTGCTGGCGGCGTCGGATCACGACCGGGCCATCGGCGCCGCCCAGGCCATCGCGTCGAAGGACATCGAGTTGCCGGCGGACGCGATACTGCGCGCGGGTGTCGCGCTGGCGCGGGGCAGGGTTCTGATTCGCGCCAATCCTTCCGGCAACGGCCAGGCGGAACTCGTCGGGGTCGCCGTCCGGCAGGTTTGCGACCTGGTCAATGCCGCGCATGGCGGCGAGGTGGTGATCACGGCCGATCTGCGCAGCCGGATCAGCGCCACGTTCGAGACCCGCAACATCATGCTGGGCCAGTCCAGCCAGGTGGGCGGCAGCGTCCAGGGGTATCTGCTGCGGCGCTGAATCCCGCGCGTCGATGCCGCCGCTCAGGCCGTTTCGCTTAGATCCGGTTCGGCCGGTGTCTCGCGCAAGACCGTGTCCGAGACGATCTTGCCGTCCTCCATGCGGATCAGCCGGTCGCATTTCTCGAAGCAATGCTCGTCATGCGTCACGGCCACCACGCAATGACCGGCCCGCGCCAGCCGCGGCACCAGTTCCTCGTAGAAATAATGCCGCCGCGCCGGATCCTGATCGGCGGCGAATTCGTCGAGCACCAGGATCGGGCGCTGCTCGGCCAGCGCGATGGCCAGGGCCAGCCGGCGCATCTGCCCGGTCGAGAGCGCAAGGGTGGCAAATCCGTCGCCGGCAATCGTCACGCCTTCGGCCAGTCCGAGCTCTTCGATGTTGTGCTGCAGGCGGGCGCGATCCTCGGCGCCGAGTCCGTATAGCTCGCGGAACATGTAGAATTCGCTGAAGACGGCCGCGAAGACGCTGCGATAGGCACTGATGTTCTCGCGCGTCACCCGTTCCCCGTCGATCAGGATCTCGCCGGTATCGGGATAGCGCAGACCCGTGAGCAACTGCAGCAGGGTGGATTTGCCCATGCCATTGCCGCCGGTGATGAAGACCGACTGCCCCGGATAGAGCGTCAGGTCCAGGGGGCCCAGCGTGAAGCTGTCGACCGCCTTGCCGTCCGAGGACGGCACCTCGCGCGTCAGAGTGACCGAGACGCCGCGCAATTCGACCGAAGTGAACCCGGCGCGGTGGTCGATCGCGTCCAGGTCGGGCTGCGCTTCGTGGTTTTCCGCAAGGCCGGCCTCGACGTCCCGGATGATCCGCAACGACACAGAGGCACGAACAAAGCCGGGCAGACCGCCGACCATGGTCTCGATGGGGCCGAAGCAGAACAGCATGAGCGTGATGATCTGCAGGATGGTGACCGGATCGGTAATAGAGGTCAGCGGCAGGATTGCCACGATCGAGATCAACAGCGCAGCCAGCGCACCGGTGCCGCCCAGCTGTCCGAGGCTGAAATAGCGCTCGTATTCCATCCGGACGCGCCGGGTGTCGTCGATGATCTGTTCCAGCCGCATCGACAGGTCGTTGCGCCGGGCCCGGCGCAGGCGCAGTTCCTTGTAGCCGCGCAAAAGGTCCGACAGCTTGTCGTGCAGGGTGACGTGGGCCTGGTGGCTTCTGGCGAGGGCGCGGCGGGCAGGGATCTCGGTCAGGGTAAACACCGCGACACCGACGGTCGCCGCGATCAGCGCGCCGCCGATGCTGATCCAGGACTGGAACGCCAGGTAGATCAGGCAGAAGAACAGCAGGACGACCGCCTGCATCACGTCGACGATCCGCATCGTGGTTTGCGCCACCTCGTACACGTGCTCGCGCACGGCGGCGAAGACCTGGCCCTGGTCACGGCTCTGGAAGAAGGTGGTGTTCGCGGCCAGCAGCTCGTCCTTCATCCTGCGGCGCTGCTTGGCCATCATGTCCTGCACCAGCTTTTGGCCGCTCATTCGTGCATGGTGCACCGTCCACAGCATGAAGACGACAAGGCCGATAAGCAGAAGGATCATCCACAGGCTGGCGCCGCCGCGCGCGGCGGTTTCGTTGATCGCCCAGATCAAGCCGGTCCGGCTGGCGCTGGCGGCAATCACGAATATGGTCGCCGGACTGCGCCGCAGATCGCTTTCCCGCCAGAGATAAGCGATCAGGTCCCTGGTGTTATGGTAAACGCTGCCGTTCACGAATGCTTGCGAGCCCTGTTGCCGTGCGCCCGAAGACCATATCGCGGCGGGCCCGTCAACTCGGGCCGGCCTGGTCGTCGGCGGCGCGCAACAGGGCTGTGGCGCGGCGGATCCGCTGCAGCGCGGTGAGATGGCAGAGCAGGGCATAAAGCGCCAGTCCTGCCGTCATCAGCCAGTCCACGGGCAAGAGCCCTGCCAGGATCAGCAGCGCGCAGACGAAGATGATCCGTTCCAGCCGCTCGAACATGTCTGGCCAGGCGGTGTTGCTGACCGGCGTTTCAATGGCGGTGCGCGCCTTGGCGTAGCTGATGATCACCGCGCCGGCGAATGCCAGCATGGCAAGCGGCCAATTGTCGGTGACATGGCCGATGGCAGCCAGCACGATCAGTTCCTGGTAGCGGTCGACCATGGCGTCGAAATAGCCGCCGGACTTGCTGGACAGGCCGGTCTGGCGGGCCACCGCGCCGTCGAGCGCGTCGAAGGCATGGGCCAGGATCAGTGTCAGGCCGAAGACCAGTTCGGATCGGTGCCAGACATATGCCGCGGAGACCAGGCAAACCAGAACCAGCCCCGCAGCCGTCACCTGATTGGGCGTCATGCCGGCCCGCGCAAGCGGCCGGGCCAGCTTTTCCCACAGGGGGTCGATATGGTCTTTCAGCAATGCGTCGATCATGCCGTCTAGCCTTCCCGCCGGTAGAGCCGAACCATGGCGCGGCGCAACGGCTCGATCCGGGCCGCGCGCGCATTCAGCAGGGCCACGCGGTCCGGCTGCGGATCATAGAGGATGCCGCTTTGGTTTTGAACTTTGCCGGCCGCCTGCCAGACCGTCTCGGCCCAGCCGAGGCTTGGCATTGCCATCGCCGCCGCCCCCAGCACGCCGGAATAGCGCGCCTCGCCCACCCGAACCGGCCGGTTCAACGCATCCGCGACGGCCTGCGCCAGCGCGGGATTTTCGGCCGCGCCGCCGATCATCGGAACCGCGCCTTGGGTCTGCGCGCCCCGGCGCCGGATCACCTTGGACCAGGCCCAGCGGAGGTTGAGCGCGACGCCCTCGATCACGCTGCGCTTCAGCGCCGCGCGGTCGTGGCGCAGACTCAGCCCGTGAAAGCCGCCGCGGAGACGCTCTTCGTCGACCGGCACCCGCTCGCCCGCCAGCCAGGGAAGGAACAGCGGGTCGTCGTCGCGCGGCTCGCCCAGATCGCGGTAGAATTCGTCGAGGCCGGCGCCTCCGGCATGTCGTTCCGGGTCGATGATTTCGGCCAGCCATCCCAGCGCCGATCCGGCGCTTTCCTGTGTCGCGATCAGCAGCGGTCGGTAGGCCACGGGACCGGTGATCGTGGCATAGGCGTGCGTCGGGCTTAGGACCCGCCGGTCCCAGAAGCCCGCGATCCAGGCGCTGGTCGACAGGCAGATGTGCAGCGCGCCGTCTTCCACCGCGCCCGATCCGATGGCGCTGGCGCTCACGTCGCCGCCGCCGGCGACGACCGGCGTTCCGGCGCGCAGCCCGAGTTGCGTTGCAGCGACGCGGGTCAGCCCGCCCGCGACGGCGTCGCCGCCGATGATCGGCGGCATCCGTTCCAGATCCAGCCCGACCTGATCCGCCAGCCTTTGCGACCAGCCTTCATGGCCCCGCCGCGTGTCCATCAGCCAGGTCAGGTTGGCGTTGTCCGCGGTCATCGCGGCCGCGCCGGTCGCGCGGCGCAGCAGCCAGCCATGCGCGTCGAGAAAATGCGCGGTCGCGGCGTAGATCTCCGGCTCGTGCGCCTTGATCCACAGCATCTTGCCGGTCGGATCCATGCCGTTCAGCGACGGCGCCCCGTTGGCCAGGACGGCCCAGCGCAGGCCCATATCCGCCCGGTAGCCGGCGACCGACGGCGTCCCGCGCACGGTCTTGCGCATCAGCGGCGCTGCGCGCTTGTCGAGCCAGACCAATGCCGGGCGCAGCGGATGGCCGTCGGCATCGGCGCAGACCAGCCCGCACATCTGGGCGCCGAACACAAGCGACGCGGCGCGGTCCGCCAGGTCCGGCACGTCCGCCTGCAGCCGCGCGACGCCGCGCACCAGCGCGTCCCACCAGTCCTCGGGGTTCTGTTCGGCGCAGCTGGGGGCGGGCAGGGACAGGGGGTAGGGCTCGATCGCGGTGGCCAGCAGCCGCATGTCGCGGGTCACCGCGCCGATCTTGACGCCGGACGTGCCGAAATCGGCCGCCAGGATCAGGTCGCCCTTGGCCATCGCTCGCGTGGTGTCCCTTCCGCATCTTCGCGCCACCGTTGGCACGGGCCGAGGGCGGAACGCAAGCCTCGGGCTGAACGCTAGCCTGCGGCGCGGGCGTAGAGGTCGAGATATGCCGGCCCCACGGCGCGGATGTCGAAGCCCTCGGCATGGCCGCGCCCCCAGTCCCGCAGGGCGGCGCGCCGGGTGGGGTCGCCTGTCAGATCGCGGATCCTGGCGGCCAGCGCGGCGGCGTCGCCGGGCAGCACCAGCAGGTCGGCGCCCGGGCCGGCCAGCACCGAGGCATAGCCGGGATTCGCCGCCGCGATGGGGACCGCCCCGGCGGACATCGCCTCGGCCAGCACGATGCCGAAGCTTTCACCGTATGGCGCAGGGGCGAGAAACAGGTCGGCCGCCGCGACCAGGGCACGGGCGTCGGCGTCATCGGGGTGGCCCGCATAGGTCAACCGCCCGCTGGCGTCTCTGGCCACGGCCGTCTCGACCATGCTCCGCAGCGCGCCCTCCCCGGCGACGGTCAGGTGCAGGCCGGGCACGGTTTCGCTGACCTGCCGCCAGGCCTCGAGCAGAACCGGGACGCCCTTGCGCTCTTCCAGCCGCCCGAGAAAGACCATGCGGATGGGCCCACCTTCACGCCCCGTATCGGCCAGGGCGCGCCAGCCAGAGAGATCGACGGCGGGCGGCAGGACCTCGATCGCGACGCCGGGCGCAAGGCGTTCGAGCATCGCAACGGGCGCCTGCGACGGCGCGGTAACGGCAATGCTGTGGCGCAGGAAGTGCCGGGCCGCGCGGCGGATGTAGCGGTCGTGCAGGCCACGACCGTCCGGGCCCGGCAAGGTGGCGTGGATCGTCGTCACCGTGGGCAGGGCCAGCGCGCGCCACATCTGCCAGACCAGCATCGGCGTCCAGGGCGTGTGCATGTGCACAAGGTCGGCGCCCCAGCCGCGCAACTCCCGCGCCAGCCGCCGCACCGCCCAGGGCGCGGCGAGGCTGATCTCGAAGCCGGTGCCGTGGAGCGATATTGGTCGCGCGTGGCCGATTTCGCAGAGCTGGCCGGCGGCGCGCGGCGCCGCGCCCGGCGCGGGCGGCGCGACGATGCGGGTGTCATGGCCCTGGGCGCACAGCCATCCGGCCAGATCGCGCACGTGACGCTGCACGCCGCCGGGGCGGGACATCGCGTAGGGACAGAGTTGAACGATTCTCATGGATCGCTTGGCCGCCGCGCCGCCAATAGCGCGTCGCCGAGGTCGAGCATCGCATAGACCAGCAGGAACCAGACCGAGAGCCACAGCGCAGAGCCGGTCAGCGCCAGAAACGGGATCAGGCCGGAAAGGCCGGTGACAAGGATCACGGGCAACTCGCGAAGGTGGACGGGCCGTGTGTGTGACTGCAGCCGGTCGTCGGTCAGCGTGTCGCGCACCAGCCGGGCGAAGAGCCGCAGCCAGGCCGCGCCCGCCGCCGTCGCCGCCCAGCCCCAGCCGCCGCCCAGCGTGCGGTCGGCCAGGATGCCGATGGCGAGATACAACAGCGCCCATTGCGCCATGTCGGTCAGGAAATCCAGATCGGCGCCGCGCCGCGAGCTTTGCCCGGTGACCCGTGCCAGCGTGCCGTCGGCGCAGTCGAGGATCTGGAACAGCACCCCGCTGAAAGCCAGCGTGAGGCCGGCATATCCCAGCGAAAGGACCAGCGCCTGCAGTGGCATCGTCAGCGCCAAGGCCAGCGCGGCCAGCGTAACCGTCGTGGGACCCAGCCCGGCACGGGCGGCCAGCCACACGAGCGGAAGGCTGGGGGCCCGGTAAAGCAGGGCGATCGCCCAGCTGGTGCGCATCTCGTCGCGCCAGCGCCCGCCGCGCAGATCCGCAGCGATCGCGCGCATCGAAATCACATGGGCTCCGGTCACCGCGGCGCTGTCCCTCGCTTGATGGC
>JAHELH010000048.1 GCA_024644285.1 Paracoccaceae bacterium
CCGGCGACGCGGGCCTCGACGTGCCAGATCGGCAGCACCGCGTCGGCGCGCTCTTCCAGCCAGGCACGCAGGGCGGGGGCCGAGGCCTCCGTCTCGGCGGTGACGTAAAGCTCGGAGGCGAGGCGCTGGTCGAGCCAGCCGGTAAAGGTCAGCCGGAAGCTCGCTACCATGGTGCCGACGCCGATATTGGCGGCCAGCGCCAGCAGCAGCGCCATCAGGGCGAGGCTGAGGCCCGGAAGCTGCTGGCGGGTGTCGGCCCAGAACCATTGCGCGAGCGCGCTGCGGGCCAGCGCCTCGGCGCCGCGCAAAAGCGCGTGCAGCAGGACCGGCAGCGCCAGCGCGCAGGCCACCAGCAGGCCGCCCAGCAGAATGAAGCCGGCCGCGAGGCCCTCGCCGAAAAGCCCCGCGCCGAGGGCGACAAGGACCAGTCCCGCGGCGCCCAGCCCCAGCCGCCAGAGCCGCCGTTCCGAGGCCACGGCCCAGGCGCGCGGCTGCGCGGCGGCGAGCATCGGCAGGCGGATCACCTGGGATATGGCGCCGGCCCCGGCGACGACGGTGCCCAGCAAAGCGATGGCCATGCCGGCGAACCACCACGCCGGCCGCAGCGTCAGCGCGCCGGACACCTCGGCGCCGTAGAGGCCGCGCAGGGTGGCGGCGACATCCGGCAAAAGCGCCGCGGCGATGGCGTAACCCAGCGCCATGCCCACGGCGCCCGCAAAAAGCGCGAAGACCAGCAGTTCCAGCGCGATGAGCGCGATCAGCATGCGCAGCGGCAGGCCCAGCGCGCGCAGGGTGCGGAACATCGGACGGCGCTGTTCGAATGCCAAGCCGATGGCGCCGTGCACGATGAAGAGGCCGACCGCGAAGCTGAGCAGCCCGAAGGCGGTCAGGTTCAGATGGAAGCTGCCGGTCAGCCGCGCTACGTCGCTGCCCTGGCTTGGCCCGCGCAGATCGAGGCTGGGGGCGATTTCCGAGAGGCCGGGTTGCGAGAGCGGCTGGTCCGGCAGGATCAGCAGGCGCGAGATTTCGCCGGGCAGCCCCAGCAATCGCTGGGCTACGGCGATGTCGGTCAGAAGCACGTTAGGGGCGACGGCCTGGTTGCCGAGGATTGCGGCGTCGAAGGCCCCCTGCAGCCGCGCGGCGGCGGCGGGGGCGGCGAAAATCTGGCCCGGCGGGCGCAGGAACTCGGCGATACCGGTGTCGCCGATCGAGCCCTCCGGCGCGATGCCCGCAGGCACCGTCAGCGGGTCGAATCCGATCAGGCGGAAGCTTTCGCCGGCGGCTGTGATCCGGCCGTCGACGATGGGGCTGACCTGCCAGCCCGCGCGGCGCAGCGTAATATAGGTCGCCTGGTCCAGCGTTTCGCCGGTTCCGGGGATCAGCTGGCTATAGCGCGTCTCGCCCAAGGCCTGTGCTGCCTGATCATAGCTGGCGCGGGCCTGGGCGTTGATCGCCTGCACGCCAGACCACAAAGCCGTGGCCAGCGCGAGCCCGGTGAAAAGGGTCAGCAATTGCAGCGGTTTGCGCCGCCAGTGCGACAACAGCGCGGAGAGACCGGCGCGCAGCATCAGGCGAGCTGCCCGGCGGTCAGGTGCAGACGCCGCTCCAGCCTTTCGGCCAGGCGCAGCGAATGGGTGACCATCAGCAGGCCGGCGCGGGTTTCCGTGACCAGGTCCAGCATCAAGGCCAGCACCGCGTCGCCCGTGGCCTCGTCGAGATTGCCGGTTGGCTCGTCGGCTAGCACCAGCGCCGGGCGCGGCGCCAGTGCGCGGCCGATGGCGACGCGCTGGGCCTGGCCGCCGGACAGCTGCTCGGGGTATTTGGACACGTGTTCAGTGAGACCCAGCCGGGCGGTCAGGTCGGCGCACCACGCAGCGTCATGGCGCCCGGCCAGCCGGGCCTGGAACGCGATGTTCGCCGCGACGTTCAGGGACGGGATCAGGTTGAATTGCTGGAAGACGACGCCGATCTTTCCGCGCCGCAAAGCGGCGCGGCCGGCATCGCCAAGGCCTTCCAATTCGGTGCCGTCGATCCTCACCTGGCCCGCATCCGCGGTGTCGAGCGCACCGGCGATATGGAGAAGGGTGCTTTTGCCGCTGCCCGATTCGCCGGTCAGGGCCACGGTCTCGCCGCGGCCGAGCCCGAAGCTGACCCCGCGCAGAACTGCGACGGGGCCGCCGGCGGTCGGGTAGGATTTGTGCAGGTCGCTGACCTGAAGCAGGGGCGGGGCAGGCGTCATGCCGCAGGTTTAGCCTGTCACGCCCCGGGGCACAGCCCCCCGGGGCGTGACTGGATGACGCGGAGCGCCCGGCCCGCTAGTCGATATCGACCGGCAGCCCGCTGGGCACCGTTTCCGGCACGCCAAGCGGCAGGTCCTGCGCCGTGTCGCCGGTCAGCGCATGCAGGAACGCCACGACATCTGCGACCTCCGCATCGGTCAACTGCCGCGGCTCGATGTCGAGCGCGGCGACCTGGCGCGCCATCTCGGCGGCGTCCTCCATGATGATGAAGTCCGTCGCCTGCAGCCAGGCCACTTTCGGCAGATCCGCCATGTCGGGGCTCCAGGAGGCCAGGCTCTGACGCGGGTTCAGGTGATGGCGCACGATGCCTTCCAGCGTCGGGATCGCGCCGTTATGGCCGTAGGGCGCGGTCAGCGCGACATTGCGCAGCGCCGGCGTCCGGAAGCGGTAGGCGTCCTCAAGCCGGTCGGATTCGCCCATGCGCCCGACATCGCGCGGGATCGGGTCGAACGGGCGGGTGCGCCCGGGACCGAATTGCGGCACGCAAAGCGCGTGGAACTCCTGGTCGGTCAGCAGCGGGCCGTTGTGGCAGCTGGCGCAGCCCGCATCGCCGAAGAAAAGGTCCATGCCGCGCCGCTGACCGGCGTCGAGCGCGGCCGTGTCGCCCGCCAGATACCTGTCGAACGGCGTGTCGATGCTTTGGAACTCGGTGCCGACGAAGGCGGCGATGGCGTTGGCGATATCGACGATGGTCACGTCCTCGGGGCTTTTGACATGGTCGAAGGCGGCGACGAACATCTCGCCGTATTCCGGGATCGTGCGCACCCGCTTGGCAAGGATCGGCCAGCCCAGGTCTATGCTGTCCTTGACGGCGCCGGCGATCTCGTTCTCGCCCGGGTTGCCCGCCATCTCGTGCTCTGCGGTGACCGGGAACATCGCCTGCGCGGCGAGGATCGTCTCCAGCCCCTGCGGCAGATATTCCTCGGCCGGAGAGTTGAAGCCGTTGCCGTAGATGTCCGAGATTTCCAGCCTGCCATCGTGGAACATGTTGCGCAGGTCCTTGTGCGCGAGGTTCCAAAGGGCTGGAGAGTTGCGCGGGATGCGCTTGTGGATACGGTTCTTCGGGTCTTCCAGGCTGATGCGCTTGGGGCCAAGACCATCGCCGCCCTCGCCAATGCCGAGCGAGAGGCCGTCGGAGCTGCCGAAGCGCGGATGATGGCAGGTGCCGCAAGAGATGTTCTGGTTTCCCGACAAGATCTTGTCGTAGAACAGAAGCTGGCCGAGCCGGGCCTTGGCCGGGTCGAAGGCGTGGAAATCGTCCGCGGTCAGGGGCGGCGGCAGGCTCTCGGCGCCGGCGGGCACCGCGAGGCACAGCGCGAGGAGGAGGCCATGAAGGGCATGTCGGGTTTGCGCCGGTTCTGCGCCGGCACCGCGCTTGCCGTCCTGCTGCCCGCGCCAGCGGCGCAGGCCGAACTGGAGCCGGCGCGCGACCTGATGGAGGCCGGACGCTTTGCCGAAGCTATGGAGGAATTGCGACCCGCGGCGCGGTCGGGCAATGCCGAGGCCGAGGAACTGATCGGCGTCATGTACGCGCTGGGGCTCGGCGTCGAGAAAGACGAGGTCCGCGCCTTCGAATGGTACCTGCGGGCCGCGATGAAGGGGCATCCTGGCGCGCAGTCGGGCGTCGGCTGGTATTACGAGGTCGGCATCGGCCTGCCCTCTCCGGACCTGGTGCGCGCCTATGTGTGGTACGTGCTGTCCGCTATCGGCGGAGATCCGGACGCCGCGATCAGTCAGGAAGAGGTTCGGAAGAAAATGACTTTGGAGGAGATCGAGCATGCGCATGAGCTTATCCACGATTATAGGACATGGCTCTACCCATTTCGCTAAGCGGTCGGGGTCGCTGCCTTGTCCGGGTTGAAGAAGCGTTCAGGAGACACGCGCGTGCACATCCAGGCCAAACCCTACATCAATTCGCGATGTCCGGAGACACCTATGGGACAGGTGATCAACTTCATCTAGGGGTTGTGCACGTTTCGGCGGCAAAGGCCCAAGTGACCGCAGCCCGCAACGCGGAGCACGGCGCGAAAAAAGCCGGAACAAAGCCCGGCTTTTTCCAGTCGATCCGGCAATCGGTTACTGCATGTCCTTCATGCGCGCCTCGTTGATCGAGGCTTCGGCTTCGGCGACCGCCGAGGTCAGCGCGTTGAAGATATCCTCGCCCTTGGCCACGTTCGCCTTGAACCAGTCGTAAACCGGCGCCGCGGCCTGCTTGAACGCCTCTTTCTCCTCAGGCGTCGGCACGTAAAGGTCGCCGCCGCCGGCCACGAAATCCTCGTAGGCCTTGATCGACTTGCGCTTGGGCGAGGCGAAGGTGGCCTGCTGCAGCGCCGAGAAGCCGTCGACCACGACGCGTTTCTGCTCGTCGTTGAGCGACATGAACTTCTCGTTGTTCATCCACCAAAGCGCGCCCATATAGGCATGCCCGTCCAGCGTGACGTATTGCAGGCCGGCATCGGGGAACTTCATGCCCATGATGTCGGTGATGCCGTTCTTGGAGCCCTCGACAACGCCGGTCTGGAAGCTGGTGAACAGCTCGGGCCACGGGATCGGAGTGGGCGAGGCGCCGAGCGCCTTGACCAGTTCCTGCGGCAGGTCGGCGACCACGGTGCGGATCTTCAGACCCTCCATGTCGGACGGGCTGGTAACCCGGCGCTTGGTATTGGCGAAGTTGCGCCAGCCGCCGGTATTGCCGACGGTCATCAGCCGGATCGCGCCGCCGGAATCCTCCAGCGCCATCTCACGCATCGTCTTGACGAAATCGGTGTCGGTCAGGACCTCTTCGGCGATCCGGTCGTCCGCCATCAGGTACGGCAGATCGAGAACCTGCACGTAGGGAAAGATGCCCGAGGCGCCGCCGGAGGTGGAGATGTAGATGTCGATCGAGCCGTCGGCCACGCCCTGCAGGCACTCCGCGCCGTTCGAGCACAGCTGCGTGCCGATGAAGAGCTCGACCTCGATGCCGCCGTTGGACGCCGCCTCGACGTAGTTCTTGAAGACCACGAGGCCGTCGTAATCCTCGTCGTTCTCGTTGGAATTGGCGGTGGCGCGCAGCTTCACCGGCTCGTGCGCGGCCGCCCATGTGGCCGCGGTTCCCCCGGCCAGAAAGGCCGCGGCCAGAGCCGCGGTGGTCAATTGTTTCAGCATGTGTTTCCTCCCTTTTCGATCTGTTTGCTGAGGCACTATTGCACGAACCCGGTAAGGCGGGGAATGGTCATGGAAATCGCCGGCACAAAGGTGATGAGGAAGATCACCACCACCTCGATGGCGAGAAACGGCAGGATCGCCTTCGCGATGGTCTCGACCCGTTCGCCGCTGACCGCCGAGGCCACGAACAGCACCAGGCCCATGGGCGGCGTGGCAAGGCCCACGGTGAGGTTGACGGACATGATGATGGCGAAATGCACCGAGTGCACGCCGAGATCGACGAAGATCGGCCCGAGGATGGGGCCTAGGATGATGATCGCGGGGCCGGCATCGAGGAACATGCCGACGATGAACAGCAGAATATTGATCAGGAACAGCAGGATCAGGGGGTTCTCGCTGAGCGACAGGATGTAGTCGGCGAGGATTTGCGGTGCGTAGCTGAGCGACACCACCGTCTTGAACGCCATCGCCGCGCCCACCAGCAGCAGGACGACGGCCGAGGTGATGGCGGCGCGGCTTAGCACCTCGGGCAGGTCCGACAGGGTCATCGTGCGCAGGATGCCGAAGGCGACGATCACGGCATAGGCGACGGCGACGGCGGCGGCCTCGGTCGGGGTGAAGACTCCCGCCAGGATGCCGCCGAGGATCAGGATCGGGGTCTGCAGCGGAACGACGGCGCGCTTGCAGACCATGCGGAAGTCCGGACTGACCACGCGCCGCAGGCCAAGCGCAAGGCCGTGCGCGACCAGAACGCCTCCGCCGAAAGTCAGCCACATGGCGAGGGTGCTGGCGCTGTCCTGCAGCGGAACGAAGGCCGCAATCAGCAGGCCGAGGTTCAGGCGGACGAGCGCGAAGGAAAACCAGTATTCCAGAGGGCTTAGACTGATGCCGGTGATCACCACGCGCTTCGCGGCAGGCAGGTTGTAGCGGTCGGCGGTGACGCGGACCATGAGCATCAGGCCGACGCCGACCAGGACGCCCGGGACGATGCCGGCGAGGAACAGCGCCGCCACCGACTCGCCCATGACATAGGCGTAGATGATCATGATGCCCGATGGCGGGATGATCGGGCCGATAACGCTGGAGGCGGCGGTGATGGCGGCGGCGAAGCGGCGGGTATAGCCCTCTTTCTCCATCGCAGGGATCAGCATGGAACCGAGCGCCGAGGTATCGGCGACCGCCGATCCCGACAGCCCCGCGAACAGGATCGAGGACAGGATGTTGACCTGCGCCAGCCCGCCGCGCAGGTGGCCCATCAGTGCCTGGGAAAACTCCACCAGCCGGACGGTGATGCCGCCCTTGTTCATCATCTCTCCGGCGAGCATGAAGAACGGGATCGCCATCAGCGGAAAGCTGTCCATGCCGTTGTAGACGTTCCGGTAGAGAAGCGTGATGTCCTTTTCCTGGCCGGCCATCCACAAAAGGATCCCCGGCGCGGCCAGCAGCCCGAAGAACACCGGCAGGCCGATCAGCAGGAAGACCAGGAAGACGGGGAGGAAGTAGATCAGCATGCGCTCACTCCGCCATGATCTCGTCCTCGGGCGGGGCGAGCGGCTTCAGCCGGTCGGCGCCACCCGCAAGGGTGATTATTGAACGCAGGATCAATTCGATATTGACGATCAAGAGCAGGATCACGCCGGTCAGAAGTGAGGCCATCATCCAGGACCGCGGCACCCGCATGAAGCTGGAGAAGTCGAATGATGTCGGGATATAGAGCGAGGCGGTGTCAAACCGGCCACCAAAGCCGGTGACCTCGGACCAGCCGATCTGGATCGCCACGATCAGCACGCCCCCCGCGATGAACAGCAGGACCAGCGACAGCGCGGCGGACAGGCGTTGCGGCAGCATCCGTAAAGCCATGTCGATGGCGACGAAGCCGCCACGGCGATAGGCCATGGGCGCCAGCAGGCCGGTCATCCAAAGCATAGCAAAGCGCGCGGCCTCGTCGGGCCAGGGCAGGGCGTTGTTCAGCACGTAGCGAAAGAAGACCTGGATCAGGATCGCCACGACCATCAGCGCGATGGCCACGATGCCGATGGCGCGGCCGATGCGAAGGACGATATCGTTGAATAGCTGGAACGGCAGCAGCAGGCCGGTCAGCAACGCCATCCTCCGTCCTCCCCGTTGTCGCCCGGTGCGGCCCGGGTCTTGCCGTCCTACCCTCCGGATTCAGCCGGGATTTGTAAACATCCCGTATGCGCCGCCGTGAAACAGCATCGGCGCGCCTTCGCGCCAGGCGGCGCGGATCACCCGGCCGACGACGATCCGGTGATCGCCGCCATCGTGATTGGCGTGGCTGGCGCATTCGAAGCGTGCGACGCAATCGTTGAGGATCGGAATGCCGTTCTCGCAATGCCGCCAGTCGGCGCCCTCGAAGTTCAGCCCGTCTCCGGCGAAGCGCTGTGCGAGCGCCTCCTGCTCTGTGCCCAGAACATGAATGGCGAAGTGGTCAGCCTCGACGAAGGCCTTGTAGCGTTTGGAGAACTTCGCCGGACACCAGAGCACCAGCGGCGGGTCGAGCGAAACGCTGGCGAAGCTGTTTGCGGTGATGCCGAGCGGACCCAGATCGGTCATGGTGGTGACGACGGTCACGCCGGTGGCGAACCGGCCGAGCGCGGCGCGGAAATCGCGCGCCGTGTCGGGTCCGGGGGTGAATTCGTGCATCCTCATTGCTCCGCCGTCCGGCATCACGCCACTTCGTGTCCAAGCGCGGCGGTATACAACTCGAACCATGTCTCGCGGTCCATGTCGACCTTGAAGGCGTCCGAAAAGCGTTCGATACGTCCGATGGTATTGGTGCCCATCACCGGCAGGATGTGCGCGGGATGCGCCAGCAGCCAGGCGACGGCGACGGCGGCCCGGTCGGTGCCGAAGTGCCGTGCCTTTGCCTCGAGCGCGGCGATCAGCCCGGTGTCGGCCGCGCCGGCCACCAGCGAGCCGCCGCCCAAAGGCGACCAGGCCATCGGCGGCAGGCTGCGTTCCTGCAGAAAGGCCAGATCGCCGTTGGTGAAGGGCTTCAGTTCCTGAAGGCTGATCTCGATCTGGTTGGTCACCAGCGGGGTCTGCATGGACGATTGCAGCAAGGTGAAATCGTGCGGCCGAAAGTTCGACACACCGACCGCGCGCACCTTCCCGCCGGCGACGACGGCGTCCAGCGCCGCGCCGGTCTCGGCCGCCTGCATCAGCGGGTCGGGGCGATGGATCAGCAGCAGATCGATCCGGTCGGTTTTCAAGTTGGTCAGCGACGCCTCGAGAGAGGCCTCGATCGCGCCGGCGCTTGTGTCGTAATGCTTAACGCGCGCCGTCCGGTGCCGGCCGGCCGGCGCGACGATCCCGCATTTCGTGACGATCTCGATCCGGTCGCGCAGGCCAGGGGCCGCTTTTAGCGCCGCGCCCAGCAGCCCTTCGCTGGCATAACCGCCATAGACGGCCGCCTGGTCTATTGTGGTAAGCCCCTGCGCGAGGCAGGCCTCGATCTTTGCGTGGATGCGGGCAGGGGAGGTGTCGTCGTCCTGGGTCAGCCGCCACATCCCGTAAACCATACGGCTGAGAGAGAGGTCCGGCGCCAGTGCGACGCGCTCCATCACGGTCGGTACCGGTAGGAGATCTGGTCGGGCAATATCATGCCTTGAGCCTTTCGCGCGGTTTTGTCTTGCCTATCACCCGGTTGCGGGGGCATCAAATCCTCACGAATGTGAGCTTCGGCGATCTTCCTGTCGCTGCTCCGGGAGCTGCCTGGCGGCCGGCTTGCTGCCGGCGAGGCGGTACAATGGTGGCACTTTCGAGACGGATGTTCCATTGCTGAAAGTTTGGCTCGAAACCGAGCCTAGATGCCGAAGTGAGTGTTCGATATGATCAAGTACGGTATCATCGGCGCCGGCATGATGGGGCAGGAGCACATCCGCAACATCACGCTGCTGGAGGGCGCCGAGGTGTCGGCGATATTCGATCCCGATCCCGGCATGCGCGCCGCCGCCGCCCGACTTGCGCCACGGGCTGCCGTTGCCGAAAGCCTCGACGATCTGCTGCAGCGTCCCGGCATCGATTGCCTGGTGGTGGCCAGCCCGAACTATCTGCATGTGGCGCAGCTTCGCCAGATCGCCGCGACCCGGCCGCTGCCGCTGCTGATGGAAAAGCCGCTTTACACCGATCCCGCGGATGCCGGGCTTATCGACGCGATGACGCGGGACTACCCCGCGCCCGTCTGGGTGGCGATGGAGTACCGGTATATGCCGCCGATCGCCCGGCTGATCTCGGAAGCCGAGTCGATGACCGGCGGGATCAAGATGCTGAGCATCCGCGAGCATCGCTTTCCCTTCCTGCCGAAGGTCGGCGACTGGAACCGGTTCAACCGGTTTTCCGGCGGCACCATGGTGGAGAAATGCTGTCACTTCTTCGACCTGATGCGGCTGATCCTGAAGGCCGAGCCGGTGCGCGTGATGGCCAGCGCCGGGCAGGCGGTGAACCACCTGGACGAACGCTATGGCGGCGAGACGCCCGATATCTGGGATTCAGGCTACGTGATCGTCGATTTCGACAGCGGCGCGCGGGCGATGCTGGAGCTGTGCATGTTCGCCGAGGGGTCACGCTACCAGGAAGAGCTGTCCGCGGTCGGGCCGGTCGGCAAGATCGAATGCTTCGTGCCGGGCCCGCGGCGCTTCTGGACCGGGCAGGGCCCGGCGCCGGTCCCGCAACTGGTGATCAGCCCGCGCGCCACCAAGGCGCCGCAGACATTCGACCTGCCGGTGGACCCGGCGCTGCTTGAGGCCGGCGACCACAACGGCGCAAGTTTCTACCAGCATCAGCGCTTCTGCGAGGTGGTGCGCGGCAGGGCCGCGCCCGAGGTGACGCTGCGGGACGGCGCGCAGGCGGTGGCGATGGGTCTGGCGGCACAGGAATCGGCGCTGACCGGGCAGGCGGTGACCCTTTAGGTCACGTGAATTGTCGCTGTGAGAAACGGGAATGTCGCGCCTGTCACGGACGCTCTTGCGTGGCCGGTGCAACTCTTGCCTCGCGCCGATATGTCCAGGGAGTGTCCGATGGCCGATGCCGGTCTTTCCGATGTGCTGAAACCCATCGCGGTGGCGCGCGGCCTTCCGAACGCGCATTACACATCCGAGGCAAAATTCGCCGAGGAACGCGATCCCTTGTGGTTTTCCACCTGGGCCGGCATCTGCGTCGAGGCCGAACTGCCCGAGGCCGGGGATGCACGGCCCTACGACTTTCTCGGCGTGCCACTGTTCGTGATGCGGGGCCGCGACGGCAGGGTGCGGGCCTTTCAGAACGTCTGCCGCCACCGCGGCATGATCCTGGTGTCCGAGCCGCGCCGGATCGAGGGCGCCATCCGGTGCCCCTATCATTCCTGGTGCTACAGCCACGAAGGCAAGCTGGTGGCGACCCCGCATGTGGGCGGCCCCGGGCGGAACACGCATCCCGGCGTGAACCGCGAAGAGCTTGGCCTGATCGAGGTGCGCAGCCACATCTGGATGGGCGTGGTCTTCGTCAACATCTCGGGCGATGCTCCGCCGTTCGAGGAGATGCACGCCGCTCTGACCGACCGCTGGGCCGAGTTCGACGTGCCGCTGCATCACGGCGGCGAATACGGCCGGCTGCAGCTGGAATGCCGAACCAATTGGAAGCTGGCGGTCGAGAATTACTGCGAAAGCTATCACCTGCCCTGGGTGCATCCCGGGCTGAACAACTATTCCCGGCTGGAGGACCACTACCACATCATCGAGGACGGCGCCTTTTCCGGGCAGGGAACCTATGTCTACCGCCAGATCGAGGATCACGACGGAACGAAGTTCCCCGACTTTCCCGATCTTTCGGCAAAATGGGATACCGCGGGCGAATATCTGACGGTGCGTCCCAACGTGTTGTTGGGCGTGCAGCGCGATCATGTCTTCGCGATCATTCTCGAGCCGAAGGGACCAACGCGGACGCTGGAGCACATCCACCTCTTCTACGCGGAACCCGACACTTCTGCCTCGCTTCGCAGGAAGAATTCCGAGCAGTGGAAAGCGGTCTTCGTCGAGGATATCGGGGTGGTCGAAGGGATGCAGGCCGCGCGCGGCGCCGTCGGCTATGACGGCGGCCGGTTTTCGCCGGTGATGGATCCGCCCACGCACGAGTTTCACAAATGGGTGGCCGGGCGGATGCTGGATGC
>JAHELH010000315.1 GCA_024644285.1 Paracoccaceae bacterium
GGGTCGGAGATGCCGGTGAACTCCTTGATCTTGCCCTCGCGGGCCAGCTTGTAGAGCCCCTTGCGGTCGCGGCGCTCGCATTCCTCGATCGAGGTGGCGACGTGCACCTCGACGAAGGCGCCGAAGGCCTCGACATCCTCGCGCACCGCGCGGCGGGTCGTGGCATAGGGCGCGATCGGGGCGCAGATCGCGATGCCGCCGTTCTTGGTGATTTCGGACGCGACGAAACCGATGCGGCGGATGTTGAGGTCGCGGTGCTCTTTCGAGAAGCCAAGTTCAGAGCTGAGGTTCTTGCGCACGATGTCGCCGTCGAGCAGCGTCACCGGACGCCCGCCCATCTCCATCAGCTTGACCATCAGCGCGTTGGCGATGGTGGATTTGCCGGAGCCGGAAAAGCCGGTGAAGAACACGGTGAAGCCCTGCTGCGCCCGCGGCGGGCGGGTGCGGCGCAGTTCGGTCACGACCTCGGGGAAGGAAAACCAGTCGGGGATCTCCAGCCCCTCGGACAGCCGGCGGCGCAATTCGGTGCCGGAGATGTCGAGGATCGTGTCGCCCTCGGGCACCTCGTTGACCGGGTAGTACTGGGCGCGCTCCTGCACGTAGACCATGTGCTTGAAGTCGACCATTTCCAGGCCGATCTCGGCCTCGTACTGCTGGAAAAGCTCTTGCGCGTCGTAGGGGCCGTAGAAGTCCTCGCCCTTCGAGTTCTTGCCGGGCCCGGCATGGTCGCGGCCGACGATGAAATGGGTGCAGCCGTGATTGGCGCGAATCAGGCCGTGCCAGACCGCCTCGCGCGGGCCGCCCATGCGCATGGCGAGGTTCAGCAGTGACATCGTGGTCGTGGAATGCGGGTACTTGTCGAGCACCGCCTCGTAGCAGCGCACGCGGGTGAAGTGATCGACATCACCGGGCTTGGTCATGCCCACGACGGGGTGGATCAGCAGGTTGGCCTGCGCCTCTTTCGCGGCGCGGAAGGTCAGTTCCTGGTGCGCGCGGTGCAGCGGATTACGGGTCTGGAAGGCGACGACACGGCGCCAGCCCAGCTTGCGGAACAGCGCGCGCAGTTCGTTGGGCGTGTCGCGGCGTCCGCGGAAGTCGTAGTGGACGGGCTGCTGGATGCCGGTGATGGGCCCGCCGAGATAGACCTTTCCGGCGGTGTTGTGCAGGTAATTGACCGCCGGGTGCGCTATGTCGTCGGCGCCGAACACCTTCTCGGCCTCGCGGCCCTTGTCCGGCGTAAACTTGTCGGTGACGGTCATGGTGGCCAGGATCACGCCTTCCTGGTCGCGCAGGGCGATATCCTGCCCCACCTCGACGCCCTCTGCGAATTTCTCGGTTACATCGAGCGTGATCGGCATCGGCCACAGCGTGCCGTTGGCCAGACGCATGGTGTCGACGACGCTCTCGTAATCCTCCTGGCTCAGGAAACCCTTCAGCGGGTTGAAGCCGCCGTTCATCAGCAGTTCCAGATCGCAGATCTGGCGCGGGGTCAGGTCGTGGCTGAGGAGATCGCCGGCGTCGACCTTCAACTTCTGCGCGCTGTCGTAGGAGACGTAGAGTTCGGGGATCGGGGCGAGGTTACGCTGCATTGTCATATCGTGCTCACAACAAATCGGATTGCGGTCAGGCGACCGGTCGCGGGCGGCATAGATCCACTTTCATGGCAGAGGCAAGGCGGCCGGGACAGATTGCCGCGAAATGCGCTATGGGTGCGCGCTTTTTGCAGGAGCCCAGAGGAGCGGGCCGTCCCTTATTGGCGGTTACTCTGCCGCGCCGACCTGCGCGCCGTAGCCCAGCGGTTCGGACATTTCCTTGTCGATCTCGCTGTCCTGGCCGTGCTCGGCGAGAAATTTCTCGGCCTCCAGCGCCGCCATGCAGCCCATGCCGGCAGAGGTGACCGCCTGGCGGTAGATGTGGTCGGTCAGGTCGCCGGCGGCGAAGACGCCGGGGATCGAGGTGGCGGTCGAATCGGGCTTGGTCACGACGTAACCGCCCATGTGGGTGTCCAGCTGGTCCTTGACCAGTTCCGAGGCGGGCGCGTGGCCGATGGCGACGAAGAAGCCGGCGCAGGGGATCGTGGTGATTTTGCCGGTCTTGACGTGCTTGACGCGCACGCCCTCGACGCCGAGCGGGTTTTCGGTGCCGATGACTTCCACGGGCGTGTGGTCCCAGAGAATTT
This sequence comes from Paracoccaceae bacterium, assembly GCA_024644285.1. Lineage (GTDB taxonomy): Bacteria > Pseudomonadota > Alphaproteobacteria > Rhodobacterales > Rhodobacteraceae > JAHELH01. The sequence goes on from JAHELH010000315.1 coordinate 2,180, forward strand.
CGACCTTGGGATTGTTGAACAGGCGATGCTGCAGGATCTTCTCCGCGCGCAGCTCGTCACGGCGGTGGACCAGCGTGACCTTGGAGGCGAAGTTGGTGAGAAACAGCGCCTCTTCGACGGCGGTGTTGCCGCCGCCGATCACCACGACTTCCTTGCCGCGGTAGAAGAAGCCGTCGCAGGTGGCGCAGGCCGAGACGCCGAAGCCCTTGAACTTTTCCTCTGACGGCAGGCCCAGCCACTTGGCCTGCGCCCCGGTGGCGAGGATCACCGCGTCGGCGGTGTAGGTCGTGCCGCTGTCGCCCTTGGCGGTGAAGGGACGCTTGGACAGGTCGATCGACTGGATGTGATCGGCAATGATCTCTGTGCCGACCGCCTTGGCGTGGGCCTCCATGCGGATCATCAGGTCGGGGCCCTGCACCTCGGTATCGCCGGGCCAGTTCTCAACTTCCGTCGTGATGGTCAGCTGGCCGCCGGGCTGGATGCCCTGGACGAGGATCGGCTGCAGCATGGCGCGGCTGGCATAGACTGCGGCGGTGTAACCGGCCGGGCCGGAGCCGATGATCAGGACCTTGCTGTGTTTCGTCTCGGCCATGGCTGCCTCCGCTGGTTTCGTCGGGATTGGGATATAGGCAACGAGGCGGCGGGCGGAAAGGCCTGAATCGCAGGTTCCAGAAACGACAAACCCCCGCACGCCGTCGCGTCGGGGGCCGTCTGGTCGGGGCCGGGGCCCCGGTGCGAAG
>JAHELH010000049.1:0-7096 GCA_024644285.1 Paracoccaceae bacterium
GCCGAGACGGGGGTTGTTGGGGCTCATCCGGGCAGCCGCCCGACGGTCATGTGGCGCTTGCGCCCGAAACCGGCGCGGCGTTCAACCGCGAAACCTGCCGCGGCGAGCGCGCGGCGGACATGGCCTGCCGCCGTGTAGGTCGCGAAACTGCCGCCGGGGCGAGTGTGAAGGGCAACCTGGGTCATGAGCGCGGGTTCCCACAATTCGGGATTTCTGGCCGGGGCGAAGCCGTCGAGGAACCACGCATCGGCGATGCCGGACCAACCCGGCAGGGTTTCTCGCGCGTCGCCGATCAGGATCTCGGCGCTAAGGTCGGGCGTAACGATCCGGCGTGATCCGGCACGCAACGCCGCCAGGAGCGGTCCGGCCAGGGCATTCATGTCGGGAAAGGCGGCAAGCGCCCGGTCGATGGCGTCCGGCGGCAGCGGGTAGGCTTCGAACCCGGTATAGCGCAGCGGCCCCGCCGCGCCGCTGCCGCGCCATGCCTGCAAGGCGGCGAGCATGTTGAGGCCGGTGCCAAAGCCGAGCTCGGCGATGTGAAAGCCGGGGCGAAACCGCGCGGGCAAATCGTTGCCGTCCAGAAAGACGTGACGGGTCTCGGATAGGCCGTCCTGGATCGAGAAGTATGGATCGTCGAAGCGGCTGGAGACCGGCACTGCGCCGTCCCGCCACTCGATCTCTGCGCGCTGGTCTGTCGCCATGGGAGGGCCTAGAAGGTTCGGCGGGCACAATGCGCAAGGGGCATGCGATTGGCAACGGGCGATGTGACGGTGGTGGGTGCGGGCGTGTTCGGCCTGGCGATCGGGTATTGCTGTGCGCGGCGCGGCGCACGGGTGCAGGTGATCGATCGCGAAGGCGTCGGGGCCGGGGCCTCTGGCGGCATCGTCGGGGCGCTGTCGCCGCATGTGCCGGACAACTGGAACGCCAAGAAGCAGTTCCAGTTCGAAAGCCTGATCACAGCGCAGGATTTCTGGAACGGGGTCGAAGCGTGCTCGGGCAAGAGCGTCGGGTACGGTTTGGTGGGGCGTCTGCAGTCTTTGCCCGACGCCAGGGCGGTCGACCTGGCGCGCGCGCGGGCGAGGGGCGCGGGAATGCATTGGCGCGGGAAGGCGCGGTGGGAAGTCGTGCGCGCCGGCGCGTGCGGCGACTGGGAGCCGGTCAGCCCTGCGGGCTGGCTCGTGCGCGACACGCTGTCGGCCCGGCTGCACCCGCGGCGGACCTGCGCCTCGCTGGCCGGGGCGATCCGGACCCTGGGCGGAGATGTCGTGGTGGGGCAGGTGGTGCCGCGGGGCCGGGTCGTCTGGGCGACCGGGGCTTCGGGGCTCGAGGCCCTGTCGCAGGCGCTGGGCCAGCCAGTGGGCAGAGGTGACAAGGGGCAGGCCGCTTTGCTGCGATACGCCGCGCCCCGTGCGCCGCAGATTTTCGCGGATGGTTTGCACATCGTTCCGCACGATGACGGGACCGTCGCGGTCGGGTCCACAAGCGAGCGGGACTTCGACGCGCCGCAGACAACCGATGCGCAGCTCGAGGCCTTGCTGGAGAGGGCGGTGACGCTGGTCCCGGCGTTGCGCGGTGCACCAGTGCTGGAACGCTGGGCCGGCCTGCGGCCGCGCGCGATCAGCCGCGCCCCGATCCTGGGGCCATGGCCGGGGCAGGCGGGGCACTACATCGCCAATGGCGGCTTCAAGATCGGTTTCGGGATGGCGCCGAAAGTGGCCGAGGTGATGGCGGACCTGGTTCTGGAAGACCGCGACGCTGTTCCCGAGGGGTTCCGGGTCGAGGACATTCTTCAATCGCCGGAGAAGCAGTCCCCCGGCACGACGTAGATCGTCTGCGGATGGCGGCGGTAGGCGCCTGTCTCTGGCGCGACGCGGGCAAATTGCTGCGCGTCCTCGGGGCAGGGTACGGGGTGGTCGCTGCGGGTGACGTAAAGAAGCGGCTCGGTTCCGCCGGGATAGGGGAATTTCAGCGAGTAGTGGTGCGGCGCGCGGCCTGCGGTCGGCGGGGCGTAGACAATCGCCGGGTGGTAGCGGCCCGAGTAGAACAGGTCGGCCAGCACGTCCCGGTCGGAGGCGACGATGATGTCCAGGCCTGTCTCGTCCGCGGCGTCGAGGATCTCTCCGGTCATCTCGACCCGGCCCACGTAGCGCTCCAGCGCCAGATTGCCGCCGAGGCGCAGGCTGTCGGCGGCGAGCGTGGACAGCGGCAGGATCAGGGATATCGCTCCGTTGAAGACGAAGGATGCGATCAGCCAGGCGCGGTGGCGGCCCATGAGCCACGGCACCGCGCAGAGGGTGCCGGCGAGATAGGCCGAGGCCGCCCAGTTGGCGTAGGCCTGTGCCAGCAGGGCCTGGCCGCAGACAATGGCGACGATGGGGACCGCGAAGAGCAGAAACAGGCGGTACTCTGATTCGAGACGGGCCCAGCGCAGGGTCATCGCCAGCAGCGCACCGAACAGAACGGGGCCGACGACGCCGAACTGGCTGACGAAGAACTCTGCCAGACCGCCGAGATTCAGCGACGCCCGGGCGCCCGGATCGCGTACCCAGTCGGCATTGTCGAGCGTGTGCTGGACGGTTGAGAACCCGTTGAAGACGTTCCAGACGAGGTTCGGCGAGAGCGTGAACAAAAAGCCCAGCAGCACGAGGGCCGCCATGCGCCAGTTCGGTCTGGCCCATGGCAGCAGGACCGCCGCGAGACCGGCGCAAAGCAGGTAATAGACGGCCGCGTATTTCGCCAGGGCGGCGAGGCCTAGCGCGGCGCCGGTCAGCAGCGCCACGAACCAGCGGGGTTCCGCGAGCAGCCGGATGTAAAGTGCAAGCGCCGCGGCGAGGAAGGGGAACATGACCGTGTCGGTCGAGATCAGCAGGCTGGCCAGCGCCACCATCGGCAGGGTGATGTAGGCCAGCGCGACCAGGATCGCGGGCCGGGCGCCGTAGATACGGGCCGCGCTGGCGCCCAGGATTATCGCCGTCACGCCGTGCAGCAGCGGCGCGGGCAGGCGGATCCAGAACGGCGCATCGCTGCCGGCCAGGTCGGTCGCTGCGCGGATCACCCACCCGATCAGCGGCGGCTTGGAGTAGTAACCGAAGGACAGTTCCTGACCCCACAGCCAGTATTGCGCCTCGTCGACGAAGAGGTCGGTGCGGTTGTAGGCGAGGAGCACTATCCGCAATCCGGTGATCGCCAGCACGCCCGGCAGGGCGACGTGCCACCAGATCATGTTGTCAGGAGCGGCGCTTTTCGGCACGGATCAGGTAGATATTGCGCAGGTAGATGAACAGCCCCACCGACTGTCCGAGGACGAAGACGGGATCGGCGCGGTAGATCGCATAGCACAGCAGGATCAGGCCGCCGCCGATGGAGAAGTACCAGAACGCCATCGGGATGACCGAGCGCCGCTCGCGCTCGGAGGCGATCCATTGCACCAGGAACCGCCCCATGAACATCAGCTGGCCGCACAGTCCGAACACGACCCACCAGAACTCGGTCCAGCTATGCACATGCAGCCAGCCAAAGACGGTGTCGATGCTCATGCGCCGCCCTTGGCCACGGCGGCCTTCTTGCGGCGGCGGATCAGCCACGACACACCGATCAGATCGTAAATGCCGACAAGGGCGCGTTGCAGGTTGTTGTATTTCGACTGTCCCGACAGGCGCTGCGCATGGGCGACGTCGACCAGAACCACCTGCCAGCCGTCACGTTTGAACAAGGCGGGAAGGTAGCGGTGCATGTGATCGAAATAGGGAAGGCGGAGAAAGGCGTCGCGGCGGAACGCCTTGAGCCCGCAACCGGTATCGCGGGTGCCGTCATTCAAAAGCCTGCTGCGCAGCGCATTGGCGAACCGCGAGGCGAGGCGCTTGGACAACGTGTCCTGCCGCCCCACCCGCTGTCCCGCCACAAGCCCCACGGTGCCGGTCTGATCGGCGAGCAGCGGCGCAAGGAGCCTTGGCAGTTCCGAGGGCGGATTCTGCCCGTCGCCATCCAGGGTCGCGATTACCCCGGCGGACGCGGCCTGGACGCCGCTATGGACGGCCGCGGATTGCCCGCCGGACCGGTCGTGTTGCAGCAGGCGCAGGTTCGGATGGGTGCCCTGCAGGTTGCGGACATTTTCCGCCGTGGCATCGGTCGATCCGTCATCGACGATGACGATCTCGGCCAGGTTCAAGTCACTGCAGGCGCGGGCAATCCCCTCGATCAGGGGCGCGACGTTATCGGCCTCGTTGTGCATCGGGATGACGATGGCGACCGATGTCATGGGCACTCCAGCAAGGCGCGGAACGCTCGCGGCGCTCTGCCAATGCGTTAAACACAGACGTGCGCGATGTCCACCGGAACGGCAGGTGCGAGAGCCCCGCCGCGATCAGCGCTTGAGCGTGTCGCCGAGCTGCAGTTTCGGCGTCAGGACGATCTTCTTGGCGCCGCCGTTATCGGATCCCGCGTGTTCGACGATGATCTTCGCAGCCTCGCGTCCGATCTCGCTGCGGCAGGCGTCCATCGTGGCAAGCTGGCGCGGCAGACCGTCCAGCAATTCGACCCCGTTGAACCCGGCCAGGCCCACCTTTCCCGGTACATCGATGCCATTGCCAAGGCAGTAGAGCAAACCGCCGGCGCCGATCATGTCGTTGGAATAATACAGGAAATCCAGGTCAGGGGAGCGCTTGAGGATCGATTCGGTCATCTCGCGGCCTTTCAGCAGAGCCGAACCACCTTCGTAGAATTCCTGGTCGGCAACCTCGAGCCCCTCTTTCGCCAACGCCTCGGTAAAGCCCTCGAACCGCTTTCGCGCGCGGTGGTCGAGCGGCATCTTGGTGCCGAGAAAGCCGATCTTGCGGTAGCCGGCCTGCACGATGGCCTTGGCCATCTCGCGGCCCGCGCGGCGGTGCGAGATACCGACGTTCGCGTCAATCGGCTCGCCGTCGGTGTCCATGATCTCGACGATCGGGATCCCGGCGGCCTTGAGCATGTTCCGCGCGGCGTCGGAATGCTCGAGGCCCGCGATGATCACCCCGGAGGGCCGCCACGACAGCATCTCGTAGAGCACCTGTTCTTCGCGCTCGGGCTTGTAATTCGTGACGCCGAAGACCGGTTGAAGTTCGGTATCCTCCAGCACCTCCGAAATGCCGGTCAGTACGTCGGGAAAGACAAGGTTGCTGAGCGAGGGCACGATCACGGCGACGAGGTTGACCCGGCTGGAGGCCAGGGCGCCGGCGATCTTGTTCGGCACGTAACCCAGCGTCTTGGCGGCGTTGAGGACCCGGGTGCGGGTTGCCTCGGATACGTCGCCCCGGTTGCGCAGCACCCGGCTGACGGTCATTTCGCTGACGCCAGAGGCCTCTGACACGTCGCGCAGCGTCAGCGGTCGGTTCACATTGGCCGTGGCATTCTTGGACAAGGCCGGTCTCCCCTGCGGTTCGGACACGTTAGTGTTAGCGGTAAAGGGGACGCTTGTCCAAGCCAAGCAGGCGTCTTTCGTTCGCGATCGTGACCTGATTTCCGGGCCGGGTTCGGGACCGGGCCGTGGCGCTGCGGGGCCCGGCATGCGATGCTGCGGGGCATTCGAACCGGGAGGATGCCGATGCAGCCGTTGAAGGGCTTGACCGTGCTGGATTTCTCGACACTTCTGCCGGGTCCGCTGGCCTCTTTGCTGCTAGCGGAGGCCGGCGCGCGCGTCGTCAAGGTCGAGCGTCCTGGATCTGGCGACGAGATGCGGCATTACCCGCCGTTGCTGGATGGCCATAGCGTGCCGTTCGCGATGCTGAACCGGGGGAAGGAAAGCCTGGCGGTCGACCTGAAATCCGCAGAGGACCGCACGCGGCTGGCGGGGTGGCTGGGGCGGGCCGACATATTGATCGAACAATTCCGGCCTGGGGTCATGGCGCGGCTCGGTCTGGACTACGAGACCCTCTCTGCGCGATATCCACGGCTGATCTACTGCTCGGTGACGGGGTTCGGGCAAAGCGGGCCCAGGGCGCAGGTTGCCGGCCACGATCTGAATTATGTCGCCGATACCGGGCTCTTGTCGCTGGCGATGGGTCCGCCCGAGGCGCCGGTCGTGCCGCCGGCGCTGATCGCGGATATCGCTGGCGGCGCTTATCCGGCCGTGATGAACATCCTGCTGGCGCTTCTGTCGCGGGCCGGGACAGGCAAGGGCGCGCACCTGGACATCTCGATGACGGACAACCTGTTTCCGCTGATGTGGTGGGCGCTGGGCCAGGTGGCCGCCACCGGCGAGGCGCCGGGGAATGCCGACGACCTGCTGACGGGTGGCACGGCGCGGTACCGCCTTTACCCCACCAGCGACGGCGAGACGCTGGCGGCGGCGCCGATCGAGGAAAGGTTCTGGCGCACGTTCTGCGAGGTGATCGGGCTGGACGCCAGCCTGCGGGACGATGCCGCCGATCCGCCCGCAACAGTGCGGGGCGTGGCGAAGATAATCGCATCCCGGACCGCCGAGGAATGGCGCGCGGCATTCGCCGGCGTCGACGCCTGTGCGGTGATCGTCCGCGATCTGACCGCGGCGCTGTCGGATCCGCATTACCGCGCGCGCGGCCTGCACGATCGGGCGACGCGATTGCCTGGCGGCCAGGACATCGCTGCCCTGCCTGTACCGGTGGTGTCGGCATTCCGCGAGCATCCGTCGGAAACGTCCGCCGCGCCCGCGCTCGGATCGCTAAGCGGCAATCAGGCCTGATCGGCCTTGAGGTCGGTCACGGGATGCTTCGGCTTGCGACCCAGGATGCGGCTGATGAGGTCTTCCACCGCGCGGACCGATTTGTCGTAGGTGCAGTGCGATGTCACGACGCGGCGCTGACCCAATGGGCCGTCACCAGTGGCGGAAAAGACCTGCCGTTCCGTTAGGACCTTGGGCTCTGGGAACTCTGTCATCACCTTGCCCCGCGCCCACAGGTCCCTTTCGTCGGCCCTTCGGTTCCAGTCCTTGGCGAGCCCGAGCAGCGGCGTCTTGTGCTCGCGTTCCAAGGCCCGGCTGATCAGGTACAGGAACGACTTCTTGTAGAGACCCGCCACCGTATCCTCGGACTCGATCGCGTCGCTGATGATCTCGATGAAGAACCGGTCCCGCTTTACGATGCGC
>JAHELH010000049.1:7196-11593 GCA_024644285.1 Paracoccaceae bacterium
TTTCCTCGCTGTTCAGACCGCTGTGAGCGTAGATGACGAGATGATCGTTCCTGGGCTTGTCCGCGCACCACCGCTTGATCCGTTTCTCGGCGCAGATCAGCAGGTGCTCCGCCCCGTTCTCGGCATGCACCAGGCGCGACATCGGGCGGCCGTTCTTGCCCATGACGATCGAATGCAAGGTGGCGATATTGTCGTCCCACGGCTGCGTGGGCTGCTCGCCGATCTCGGCCCCGGCCCGCACCGCGGAGGATTGCAGTGAGCCCTTGCTCTTGGTTTTCGGCCAGCAGGTCATCTTCGTCGGTGCCCCGTAGACCGAGACCCAAGCGTCGATGCCGTTGGCCAGCCAGTCACCGTAGGTGAGAACCGCGAAACCGCGATTACCCCAGTCCGTGCCCCAGGAATTCTGGATCACGAATCCGTCCGCGTTGTACCCGACGATGGCGAAGGCGTGGCCGCCGATCTGCTCGTCACCGGCCGTCCAATTGATCGGGTAGGGAACGAACTCCAGGTCCTCCTTCTGGGCTTGCTTGGCGGGCTCCGGCCGCGTCCATCCGTCGTGTACCCAAGCTGATACGAAGATCGCATGCACCTGCTGGATCGCCGCCTGCATGTCCGAGATCGACTTGGTCGCGACACGGTAATAGGCGCCAAGCGGCCGTTCGGCCGCCTCCTTCATCCAGTGATTGCGTTTGGTCTCGTCGATTTCGTCCTCGAAATCGGCGCCCTTCTTGTACTTCGGCCAGGTCGTGTCGAGGCAAACCCCGTGGTGATGCCATCCGCGCATCGCGCCGCGGCAACTGGAACCGCTGTAATCCTCGCCGTCCCATTCGTCGTAAAGCCGGGCGAGCTGGTACAGCATCGCGGGGCTGACACGGCGCGCCTTCAGCCGTTCGTCGGGCCATTCCTTACGGGCGTCTGCGATGACCTGTTTCGGCGCGGCGCCGTCGGCAATACGGCGCATGGCCGGGATCACCACGTCCCGGAACCAGAACTGGTGGTTGATGACCGTCGCCAGCCCGAAACCGGTGCAGGCTCCTTCGCCTTCCTGATCGAGGATCAGGGGTTTGTAGAGGTCGAAGAAGAAACCGATCTCGTCGGTCTCGGGGAACTGCTCGGCCAGCGGCATCAGCGGCGGGCTGTAGGGGCGATCCCTGAGGTCGAGCCGGTCGGGCCGGACGCTGAGCTTCTGGTCGTTGAATTTGACGGTGGGCATCGCGCGCTGTCGCCTAATCCAGTTTGATGCTTTCAAGCCCTTCCAGCGGGATCGACGAATCGTCTTGGGCCTGCTTCATCACGTCGGCCTTCATCACGTTCTCGGGGAACACGATGCCCGCAAGGTCTTCGAGCGCCTTCAAAGACCGTTGCTGCGGAGCGAACTCGCCGACGTCGAAACGCTCTTCGGGCAATGCCTCGAGCCCGTGATCCTTGATCGCCGTTTCCTGCTGAAGCAGGAATCCGTAGGACAGCAGATCGGTTTTGCCGCCATCTCCCGGCCCTGCCACGACGACGACTTTCCAGAAATCCATCGGCACGCGGAACAGGCCGCCGCCGAAATCATGCGGGATCGCGCGTTTCTTGTTGAGGACCGGTCCGGAGAACAGGATCACCCGGCCATCGGCGGTCTCGGTCTCCTTGGCGATGTGGTTCTCGAGCTTGCCCCAGACGCCGGTCTTGTTCGAGCGGTTGAAATTCTCGTGCTGCGGCGTGCAGTTGGTCCAGTGAAAGGTGTCGGAATTGGCGTAGATCACCTCTTCCTGCGTTACGCCCCAGGCGCTGTCTTCGCGCCGCACCACGTGGCCGCGGTCGAATTTCTTGGCAGGCTTGTACAGCTCTTCGTTGTCGATCTGCAGCGCTTCGGACAGACGGGGATCGTGGATCCACTTGTCTCGGCCGAAATCGGCACGCGTCAGGTCCCAGCGCACTTCCGGGCTGTAATCGACGTTCACTGCGGACCACATCATCATCAGCCACTCGGTGTTCATCACCAGCGAATAGTGGTGATAGTCCAGGACCAGCGGATTGCCGAAGCGGTCGGCGTGCAATTCCTTCAGGCGCTTTTTCTCGATCGACGGCATCTCGATGAGATGGCCGCGGAGGAAATGCGGAGAGTATCCCCGGCGCCGGCCGTAATGCGGATCGAACTCGATGACCTTTTCCAGCGCCAGCGCCGGCGCGCTTTCCACCGTGCCCAGGGTGGCCGGTGCGGCGGGGGCTTCCTGGACAACCGTGCCGGTATAGACTTCGGCGTCGCCGTGAACGTGGACGACGGTCTGCGCCGAGGTATCGCTGACCGGCGCCTGGGCGCGGCCGGTGGAGGCGGTCGTGACAACCTTGGCGACTGCAGTGTCCGGGGCCTTTTCAGCCGCGGGCGTCGCCTTGCTGCCGGCGATCAGGTCGTCGCGCAGGGCGGCCTGCGCCGGAACGTCCAGAACCACGTTCGCGAGGTGGTTCAGGATACGCGAGATCCGGACCCCTTCGTTCGACACCCACAGCACGTCGTCCCAGTCGTTTTCGTCCCAGACGTTGCCGTTCACATCCAGGATGTCACCATCCTTCATCGCCGGTACGCCGCTGTGGTGCAGCGCCACGGTCTGCCAGAGGGCGCTGAAGACCGGCGAGCCGGAGGCGCCCGGTTCGGTGTCGGTCTTGTAGTGCAGGAAGTCGTCGAGCAGGTCGACCAGCTCGTTGCCCTCGGTCGCATATTGCTTCGGCCCGCCCATGGGATGCTGGATGACGTTGACCGGCTGGCCGATCAGAATCTTTCCGGTCTGCTGAAGCAGGCTGTGAAATCCCTGCGCCGAGAGCGCCGCACCACTTTGCGAACGCGGCTTCACCGCGACGATGGTGTAATCGAGAGCCTCGTTCGTGACAAAGAACCGGTCTGCGTCGAACTCGAAAATCTCGCCGGTGCGGATGCCGCCGCCCGGGACGAAATCGTGCCCGAAATTGGCGGCGGTATTGTTGGTGGTTCGCTTTCCGGCCAGGACGTGGTTGTTGGTCATCAGCAGGTTTTCGGTGATCATGAACCCCGACCCGAAACCCTGCGGCTGCATGCCTTCGCCGTGTACCTTGACGATGCGGGCGACGGGTTTGCCGGCCTTCTCCTCGTCCTCGGTGATGAAGAACTTGCGCCGGTCGTCGACGCCGATGATGCGTTCGATTCTGCCGTCGGGTATCGCACCGTGGCGGGGCATGCCGAGTGCAGCGACATGGTCGCGATGTTTCGCAATGCGGTCGGGATCCTCTACCGCCTCGACGCCCTTTTCGCGCAGCGTCTTGATATTTTCGGTGCGTTCGTTCTTGCGCTCTTTCCAGCGGGTCGCGGCGGATCTGGCAATCTCTATCTGGGCTTCGAAAGTCTCGTCCATGGCGTGATGTCCAATGCTTCCTGACTGCAATAATTCCGAGGCATCAATGCCAGCCCCGCAACAAGGTAAAACGCCTGCGGCGGGCAACAAACTCTGCAATCATGGTATAGTGATTCCTGTCTTTCACAAGGAAAACTGCCAATGCGCAGGTTCGGAGTGGCCCGCTTGCGCGATTGACAAGGGCAATGCTCCGGCGGAACCTGACGCGCCACGTCAAGGAGGAACCACGGTGAAGGTCAAAGGCACGCCATACCGCTCGATCTGGTACGAGGTGGACGACGACGCGGTGAGGATCATCGACCAGCGCTGGCTGCCGCACGATTTCCGCGTGGCGACGCTCGAGAGCCTTGACGACTTCGCGGTGGCGATCCGCGACATGTGGGTCCGGGGCGCGCCGCTGATCGGCGCCACGGCGGCACATGGCGTGGCACGGCAGATGCGCCGCGATCCGTCCGACGCGGCGCTGAACGAGGCGTGGGACGTCCTGCATGCCACGCGGCCCACGGCGATCAACCTGAAATGGGCGCTGGACCGGTGCCGCGCCCACCTGCTGGCCTTGCCGGAAGCCGAACGCGCAGCGGCGGCGCTGCGGCTGGCGCAGGAGATCTGTGACGAGGATGTCGAGTTCAACCGGCAAATCGGGCTGCACGGGCTGGAACTGATCAGGCGACTCGCGGCGCGGAAGCCGGCGGGAGAGCCGGTGCGCCTGCTGACGCATTGCAACGCCGGATGGCTGGCGACGGTGGACTGGGGAACGGCCACCAGCCCGATGTACCATGCGGCCGATGCCGGTCTGAACCTTCACGTCTGGGTCGACGAGACTCGGCCCCGCAACCAGGGCGCGTTGACCGCGTGGGAGCTGGGCAGCCACGGCATCTCGCATGCCTATATCACCGACAATGCCGGCGGGCACCTGATGCAGCACGGGCTGGTCGACATGGTGATCACCGGCACCGACCGGACGACCGCCAACGGCGACGTCTGCAACAAGATCGGCACCTATCTCAAGGCGCTGGCGGCGCGGGACAA
>JAHELH010000316.1 GCA_024644285.1 Paracoccaceae bacterium
GGTATTCTCCCGCCAGCATCCGCCGCCGAAACTCATCGATCCGCATCGCGCTCTCCCACTTGGCCACCGCCACCATAGGAAATCCGCCTGCGAAGCAAAACGAATTCGACACCGGACCGCGAGGTTGATTTCTGTCAACGATGTCAACGCCTAACAGGCGCGTCCTGGGCGGATCTCGAAACCAACGCCATCAGGGTCTCGATGCAGGACAAGGTGCATACCGCGGCAAGCCTGTGCATCGGTGTCGATATCAAGCGCGCGCCGCGTGTCTTCGGCCGGGCCGCGGTCGCGCACTCGATCCACGGAAAGCAACACCCGGAATACCGCCTGCGCGGTTCCTGTCCGGCGGCGGATCAGCCGCCGCCGGTCTCCAGAGATATCTGGGTGAACGCGTCCCGCAGGGCCTGACTCCAGGCGGTAGACATGCGCGTGAAGGCGTCGTCCTGCGGCTCGATCCGGCGCTGCATCGTCACCCGGCAGGCGTCCTTTTCGATCACCACCAGGTCCAGCGGCATGCCCACGCTCAGATTCGAGCGCAACGTCGAATCCATGCTCAGAAGCACCGCCTTCTGCGCATCCTCCAGCGAGGTGTCCGGCCCCACCACGCGGTCGAGGATCGGCTTGCCGTACTTGTGCTCTCCGATCTGCAGGAACGGGGTGTCCGGCGTGGCCTCGATGAAGTTGCCCTCGGGATAGATCAGGAACATGCGCATTGCGCCGCCCTTGCGCTGCCCGGCCACGATCATCGAGGCACTGGCGCCGTCCGACCGTGCCCCCATCTTTTCGGCGACGTCGTTCGACACGTCCGCCAGGGTCGCGCCGACGATCTCGGCGACCCGCAGCATCGTCTCGGCCCGCATGATCGACGTGTCCGGTCCCGCCTCGGGATCCTCTATCGCCTCCTGCATGCGCGCCAGCGCCGTCTGCGTCACCGACAGCGACCCGGCGGTCATGATCCCGATCACCCTCTCGCCGGGTTCCTCGAACAGGAACATCTTGCGATAGGTCGAGATGTTGTCGAGCCCGGCATTTGTCCGCGTGTCGCTCAGCAGAACGATCCCCGCACCCAGAAGCAGCCCCACGCAATAGGTCATGTCAGTTCCGCCCGGCCTTTCACCGATGCACTTGCGCTCACAAAGGCTCCACCGTCAAGCCGGCGAGGCCGCGCAAGCATCGACCTGTGTGATGTTCGCAGCTTGCATTCGGGTTTGAACGGCAACAGGCGTCACAGGCAGGGACCGCGTGCGGGCGCTACTGCGCTGCCTGCTGAACGCTGACCTCGACGTCGAGCTTCTCGACGCCGGCCCCCTGGCTGACGCCCCGGATCGGTGCCGCATCCGTCGCGTCGAACCCCGACCCCAGGCGGATGTACCGGTCGTCGGGGCAGACCTCGTTCGACGCGTCAAACCCGACCCAGCCCAGATCCTCGACATAGAGTTCGGCCCAGGCATGGCTCGCCTCGGCCATCACGCCGCCGCCCTCGGCGAACAGGTAGCCCGCGACATAGCGGGCAGGGATGTCCACCGACAGCGCCGCCGCGATCATCAGGTGAGCGTGGTCCTGGCAAACGCCGTAGCCCAGACCCAGCGCCTCGGCTGCCGTGGTACTGGCGTCGGTCGCGCCCGGCCGGTACTCGACCGCCTGCCGCACGGCATGACTCAGCGCGTGGCCCTGCGACAGGGCATCGCCGGCGCCGGCCACCGCCGCGCCCGCCAGGTCGCGGATCACCTGGTCGGCGCGCGTCGCCGGGGCGCGTCGCAGATAGACCAGGGGCGACACGATCTCGCGATGACCGCGCAACACGCCGGCCTCGTCGCTGGTCTCGACCGTGCCAGTGACCTCGACGGCAAGCTCTACGACCTGGCCGCGCACCGTGACCGTTTCAACCAGATCTCCCGCGCCGTCGCGAAAGCTCGCGCCCTTGGTCGCGCCCGGAATGTCGACCTGCCAGGCGATGATGTGCTGGCTGTCGCTTCGCGCCGGGGTCAGCCGGTGGCTCTGCACCACCCCGCGCATCGGCGCGTCGAACCGGTAGACGGTGCGGTGATGCACTTCCAGCCTCATGCCGCCCGCCCCGTCAGATAGCTGCTGTGGATCGCGTTCGACAGCACGCCGATCTGCTTGATGAACCGCGTCAGGAACTCGTGCAACCCCTCGTCGAACACCTCCTGGATATCCGCCTCGGCCAGTTCCGCCAGCATGTGCCCCGCTGCGCGCTGCGCCTCGGTGCGGCCGCCCGGCATCCGCGACAGGCCGTCCAGGTGCTGCATCACCGATGCCACGCAGGTCAGCAGAGACCGCGGGCATTGCCGGTTCAGGATCAGGAAATCCGCGATCTTGCGCGCGCTCAGCTCGCCGCCATAGGCCCAGCTGAAGGCCCGGTAGGACGACATTGCGCGCAGCAGCGTGACCCACTGGTAATTGTCGAGACCAGTGCCGACATAGCTGACCTCGGGCAGCAGGACGTAGTACTTCACGTCCAGCAACCGCGCCGTGCTGACGGCACGCTCGATATCCAGGCCCATTTGCATGAAGTGATAGCCGTCGTTGCGCAGTTGCAGCGACACGATGGCGCCGCGCAGCAGCATGCTCGTGCGCATGGTCCAGTCGATCAGGTCCGACAGCGGCAGCTGGCTGCGCTCGGTCCGCTGCATCTCGCGGATTTCCTGGAACGCGGTGTTCAGCCCGTCCCACATCGGGCTGGTCAGCGCGGTGCGCACGATGCGCCCGTTCTCCCGCGCCTGGCTGAGGCAGGACGCCACCGAGTTCGGGTTGTCCTCGTCAAAGAACATGTGGCTTTCGACGTTGCGCTGCACCGCGTCGCCGTATTTCTCATCGAAGTCGTCCGCGGTGCCGCTCGCCGCCAGGATCGCATCCCATTCGTTGCGA
>JAHELH010000317.1 GCA_024644285.1 Paracoccaceae bacterium
TCATGTTCACCCATTCCATGCAGTTCGACCTTGGCGAGGACGTAGGCGCGCTGCGCGAGATGGTGCACCGCTGGGCGCAGGAGCGCCTCACGCCGATGGCCGCGCAAATCGACCGCGACAACGTCTTCCCTTCCGAGATTTGGCCCGAAATGGGCGAGCTTGGTCTTCTGGGCATCACGGTGCCTGAAGAATACGGCGGCGTAAACATGGGCTATCTGGCGCATGTCGTCGCGGTGGAAGAGATCGCGCGCGCCTCGGCCAGCGTGTCGCTGAGCTATGGCGCGCATTCCAATCTTTGCGTGAACCAGATCAACCTGAACGGCACCGACGCGCAGAAGGCGAAATACCTGCCGGGGCTGGTCTCGGGCCAGCATGTCGGCGCGCTGGCGATGTCCGAGGCGGGCGCCGGATCCGACGTGGTCTCGATGAAGCTGCGCGCCGAGAAGCGCAACGATCATTACCGGCTGAACGGCAACAAGTACTGGATCACCAACGGCCCCGACGCCGACACGCTGGTAGTCTACGCCAAGTCCGATCCCGAGGCGGGCAGCAAGGGCATCACCGCCTATCTCATTGAAAAGTCGATGAAAGGTTTCCGGGCCAGCCCGCATTTCGACAAGCTGGGGATGCGCGGCTCGAACACCGCCGAGCTGATCTTCGAGGATGTCGAGGTGCCGTTCGAGAACGTCCTCGGCGAAGAGGGCAAGGGCGTGCGGGTGCTGATGTCCGGGCTCGATTACGAACGCGTGGTGCTGGCCGGCATCGGGCTGGGGATCATGGCCGCCTGTCTCGACGAGATCATGCCGTATCTGGCCGAACGCAGGCAGTTCGGCCAGCCGATCGGGTCGTTCCAGCTGATGCAGGGCAAGATCGCCGACATGTATGCCGCGATGAACTCGGCCCGCGCCTATGTCTACGAGGTCGCCCGCGCCTGCGACCGCGGCGACGTCACCCGGCAGGACGCGGCGGCCTGCTGTCTCTATTCCTCCGAGGAAGCGATGAAGCAGGCGCACCAGGCGGTGCAGGCGATGGGCGGCGCGGGTTTCCTGGCCGACGCGCCCGTCGCGCGGCTGTTCCGCGACGCCAAGCTGATGGAGATCGGCGCCGGAACCTCCGAGATCCGCCGCATGCTGGTGGGGCGCGAGTTGATGGCGGCGATGGGATGACCAGCGTGCATTTCGCAAGATCCTGCACCGTGAAGTGGATTTTTCGTCCGCGCAAAGTCCGCGGCGGTGTGCTAAGTGTCGCGCAGGTCATTTCGCTACCAAGGTTGTCATGAAGGTCGCAATTTCCAGAAACATGCCGGAGCGGCGCCAGAGGCCGGCTTCCACCGCTTCCCAGCCGACTCGGCACGCGGTCCAGGGATTCCAGCATGCAAATCTGTCCCGCTTGAGCGCCGCGGCTAATGCGAACCCGCATTTGGCCCGCCTGGGGTCGCTGCAGCGCAATGTTCATCGGAACGTGGTGCAGCGGTGGCCTGATGTCAGGACGGGCGACACTACCTACTACTATGAACTCGGGTACACGTTTTCTCAAAGGCACGTCGCGGCATCCAAAGCAGCGGCGATGAAGCTGGCTCGGGACCTTTACGATCCCAACCACACGGAAGGGTCTCATAGCGCCTATGTCACTGTGATATACAGCGATTTCGAGGACTTAACGGAGAGTTCGGCGGCGGCGGTTCCCGACGGCTATGATTGGGCGATGACGATAGATGTGGACGCGGTTTGCATGGGCCCGAAAGGACTGCGCGGCGCCAACGGCGATCCCGGTCAAATGGACGATAACGTCAGCACTGTTGTTGTCGCCGGGTACGGCGCGGGCACCGAAGATTCGCCGGCAAAGATCACCCATGTATCGACAAGCATTTGACCGCTGTCGTCGGGGTCGCGACCGGCGCGGCCGTGCACTCGATGGAGCCGGAAGGTGAACTCGGTCCTCGGCCTCGAAGCCGACCAGGGCGTGCTGCACGGCCAGTTCGGCTGGCTGGTCGATATCCTGGAATGGGCGGCGGTGGCGATCGATCTGGCCGCGATTGCACTGATCCTCGTTGGCGCGGTGCGCTTCATCCTCGGCGTGGCCGCGGCCGAAATCGCCCGGCGCGGCACCGAGCGGGTGGAAAAGACCAACCGCCAGCGCATCGAGCTTGGTCGCTACATCCTTGCCTCGCTGGAACTGTTCATCGTCTCCGACATCATCCACGCCGCCTTGAGCCTGGCCTTTACCGACCTGCTCTTCCTCGGCCTTCTGGTGATCATCCGCTCGATGATATCCTTCTTCCTCGACCGAGAGCTGGAGCAACTGAAGAAGGACCTGGGATCGTGACCGGCCGCGCGGCGGCGATGCTGGCGCTGCTGACGGCGCCGGTGGGCGCGGAGGAATTCGACCGTGGCGTGCTGGAGGGATGCCTGCGGGTGGCGGCGCCCGAGAGCAGCGGCTCGGAATGCCTGGTGCCGCTGCGCCACCAGTGCAACTCGCTGCTGGAGGGCGGCACCTTGCAGCAGGACATCGCCTGCCTGGAGCGCGCCAACGCCGCCATCAGCGGTTGGTCGGACGACCTGGCCGGGTCCGGCGAGCTGGGCGTCACGCCGGTCCAGATCGCCGATTACCGCCGCCGCCTGCGCGGCTTCTGTCTGGGCCAGGTGGACCGTGGCGACAAGGTCGACGAGGTCGGCTTCGGCCTGTGCGAACTGGCCGGTCACGCCGCGCTGCACCGCGACATGTTGCGCCGCGCGGACATTGCGAACTAGGAATTGGAAAGGACGTGCCGATGTCGGGACTGAACGAATTTCAGCAAAAGCTCTGCGACGACAACAGCACCGATTTCTCCGCCTTGCAGGCGCTGTTCATCAACACGTCGCTGAAGAAGAAG
>JAHELH010000318.1 GCA_024644285.1 Paracoccaceae bacterium
GCGGGATCGGGCGCGGCGAGCAGCTTGCGCATCTCGGCGCCGATGCGCTCCTTGGACAGCTCCTCCAGCCCCTCGGCCAGCGCCGCGCACGCGGCGAGGCCCTCGGGGTCAAGCCCTTCATCCGGATCGCCGTACCAGGCGTGAAACCGGAAGAAGCGCAGGATGCGCAGATAGTCCTCGCGAATACGCGCCTCGGCATCCTCGATGAAGCGGACGCGGCGCGCCTGCAGGTCCGCCAGTCCGCCCAGGGGATCGATGACCGTGCCCGTAGCATCCGCATAGAGCGCGTTCATGGTGAAGTCGCGGCGCCGCGCGTCCTCCGACACGTCGTCGGTAAAAGCGACCACGGCGCGCCGGCCGTCGGTTTCGACATCGCGGCGGAAGGTGGTGATCTCGTGCGGCAGGCCGTCGGCGATGATCGTGACGGTGCCGTGGTCGATGCCGGTGGGAACGGCGCGCAGATGCGCGGCCCCGGCAAGGCTGATGACCGTTTCGGGCCGGGCATCGGTGGCAATGTCGATATCGGCGACTGGCTGGCCCAGCAGCGCGTTGCGCACGCAGCCCCCCACGAACAGCGCCTGGTGCCCGGCCTGGCTCAGCATATCGCAAACCCGTTGCGTCGGGGCGCGAGAAATCCAGTCGCCGGTGATCCGCATCAGATCTTCATCCTGTCGGCGAGGCTGCGCAGAATGCGGGCCGTCGCGCCCCAGATGTAATAGGGACCGTAAGGCACGGTGTAGTAATACCTGCGCTCGCCGCGCCAGCGTCGCGACTGGACAGTGTAGCGGGCGGGATCCAGAACGTGATCCAAGGGAACCGAGAACACTTCGTCGACCTCGCCCGCTTCTGGCACCGGGTCAAATTCGGCTCTGATCCGGCCCAATACGGGTGTCACGGCAAATCCGGTGACGGTTTCGTGCTCGGGGGTCGCGCCCAGCAGATCGACGTTTCCGGGATCGAGGCCGATTTCCTCATGCGCCTCGCGCAGGGCGGCGGCCGTGACATCGGCATCGCCGGGATCGACGCTGCCACCGGGAAAGGCGATCTGGCCGGGATGGTGTTTCAGCGCCGAAGACCGCTTGGTCAGGATCAGCCGCAACTGGCCATCGCGCAGGAACAGCGGCACCAGCACGCCCGCGGGCCGCAGCTTGCGGCCTGGCGGCAGCACCACGTCCTTGTTCAGGTCGAAATCCGAAGACGGCGCCGCCGGCGTCCGAAGTGCTGCGATTACGGGCGCGAACGGATCAGCGCTCATCGGCCTCTGTACCCAGCGTTTCTGGCAGGAATTCGTAATGCGCCCCGCAGAACTGACAATCCGCCGTGACAATGCCCGCCTCGGTGGTCATCTCGGCGATTTCGGCAGGTGACGATGTCGCCAGCGCGTTGCGCACCCGGTCGGCCGAACAGGTGCAGCCGAACTGCACCGGCTGCGGTTCGAAGACCCGCGGATGCTCTTCATGGAACAGCCGCACCAGCAGGTCGGTCGGCTGCAACTGAGGTCCGATCAACTCGATCTCTTCGACGGTATCCAGCAGGATGTTGGCGCGCGACCAGTTCTCGTGCTCCTCGTCGTCGAGAAGATCCGCCGCGTCGAGCAGCCCGTCCTCGCCGGTGGCCGGCCCCTTGGCGTGCGGCGAGGCCTTTGGCATGTGCTGCAGCATGATGCCGCCGCCGCGCCAGGTCTCGGTTCCACCGGGTTCGCGCGATTGTCCGAAGCTGAGCGCGAAGCGTGTCGGCAGCTGTTCCGATTGCGCGAAATACGTCTCTGCACAGGCCGAAAGCGAGCCCCCGGCGATGGGCGTGATACCCTGATACGGCACCGTGTCCCGCCCTTGGTCGATCAGGATCGCGAAGAAACCCGCCCCGATCTGCTCGAAGGGCGGCGCCAGCAGGTCGAGCCGGTCCGCGTCATAGCTGGCATAGGCACGGATGCGTGCCGGCTCTCCCTGGCGTCGCGGCCCGTAATAGTCGGTCGCGATCAGTCCCACGGGCCCGTCGCCGCGCACCTGAAGCGAAAGCTTCCAACGCAAATTGATCGTCTGGCCGATCAGCGCCGTCAGCAGTGCCGCCTCGGCCACCAGCGCTTCGATCACCGGGGGATAGGCGTGCTGCGCCAGCACCGCGTCCAGCACGCCGTCGAGCCGCGCGACGCGGCCGCGGATATGCGAGCGGTCAAGCTGGAACGGCAGGATCGTGTCATCCCAGGCGATTTTCGAACCAAGCGTCATCGGTGTTTCTCACGGGCTTTCATTCGGCATAGCCCCTTCATATAGGGGGAGCAACGGCGCGTGAAAGGCGGGGCGGAGATGATCAGGCGGTATGGCGAGGCGGTTGAGCGCGGGCGGGCCTACAAGGTTCGGCCCGGGGTCTATGCGATCCTGAAGCGCGGATCCGACGTGCTGCTGACGCACCAGGCCGAGCCGATTCCCGAAATTCAGCTGCCCGGCGGCGGCATCGATCCCGGCGAATCGCCGATAGCGGCGCTGCACCGCGAGGTGTTCGAGGAAACCGGCTGGCGCATCGCGGCGCCGCGCCGGCTTGGGGCGTTCCGGCGCTTCAGCTTCATGCCCGAATACGAATTGTGGGCGGAAAAGCTGTGCACCATCTACCTGGCGCGCCCGGTGCGGCATCACGGCCCCCCAAGCGAGCCGGGGCACACCGCGCTCTGGCTGCCGGGACCGGTCGCGGCCGGGGAACTTGGCGTCGCGGGCGACCGGGCGTTCCTGCGCGCCGTGCTGGAGCAGGGCTTTTAGAATTCAAGCAGCACGCCCGAGACGTCATCGTCGAAGTCACGGTCACCGGCGAAATTCGACAGATCCCACAGCAAGGCCTCGAAGAATGCCAGCCCGCGCCTGGAATTGCGCGCCAG
>JAHELH010000319.1 GCA_024644285.1 Paracoccaceae bacterium
ACCGTGAAAACACACCACCCGCGCGCGCTCCGGCAGCCGGGGTATCCGAAAGAAGTTCAGCGGCGGCAAGTCCATGCAATCGTGCTTGAAACTGACGACCAGGTCGCCGGGGATGTAGGCGAAGGCGTCCTTCTCCTGCGCCAGGGTCGAGGTATAGCGCTGCTCGGACCCCCGCGCCTTCTCGACCTGGCCCGTGGGGTCGGCGGCCAGGGTCTCGTAGAGCCAACCATGCAGGCGGGGGTCGAAGCGGAACACCGAGCCGTGGCCCGTCTTGCGCCCGCGCCGCGCCTCGACCCAGTCGGCGCGCATCAGCACACGGCCCGGCGCCATGTCCAGCAGGTCGTCGAGCGGCCCGGTGATCACCACGTCAAGGTCGAAGCCCAGAAGCGGGCCGTCGAGATCGGGGATCAGGCCGGGGCGGAACAGCGAGACCTTGCGCATCGCCCCCTGCCGGTTGGCCACGGCCAGCGCGGCGTTCATTTCGTCGTGGAACGGCTCGACCGGCAGGTCCAGCACCTCGATATCGGGATGAAACCCGTCCGCGTCGTCGGTCATGCAGAGAAACCGCACCGGGCGGCTGAGGTTGCGCCGCGCCCCCGAATACAGCCGGTTGACGTATTCCGGGCCGAAGGCGGTGCCCCACTTGATGCAGATGACATTGGCTGGCGGCATGCGACCCCTTCCCCGCGTGGCCCGCGCCCGGCATAGCGCGGAACGGCAGCGGCGGCCAGCGGGACACGGTTGGGCGGGAACTTGCCGCTAGGTCACCCGCGGCTATTGCGCACCTGCAGCATTAGCGCTAACGGGACGCCTTCCGTCGACGGGTCTCCGGGCCTGGCCGGCGGGAGAAGTGACAGAATGGAGAGAGACATGCAGCACATCGACCACGCGCAGATTGCCGACGCTGCCTACCACCTGTGGCTGGCCGAGGGCCGCCCCGAGGGCCGCGACCACCAGCACTGGCTGCAGGCCCGCGCCGCGCTGGAAACCAAGGTTGCGCCGAAGAAGCGCCGCGCCGCCGCCAAGCCGAAGGCCGAGGCGAAAGCCGCAAGGCCCGCGGCCAAGAAAGCCGTCGCCACGGCCACGGCCACAGCCGCCGCAAAGCCGAAGGACTCTGCCAAGCCGAAGGCCCGCAAGACCGCCAAGTGATCGCCCGCGGGCGCCTCAGCCCGCCGGCAGCCGGCTTTCGACCATGCCGGCATACCAGGAACAGCCCGCCGGGATCGCTTCGTCGTTGAAGTTGTATTCCGGGTGGTGGACCATCGCCGTGTCGCCGTTGCCCACGAGGATATAGGCGCCGGGCCGTTCTTGCAGCATGAACGCGAAATCCTCGCCACCCATGATCAGCGGCGCCTCGTCGCAGGCGCCCGCGACCTGCGCCGCCACCGCGGCGGCGTGCTGCGTCTCGGTCTCGGCATTCTCCATCACCGGATAGCTGCGGCGGTACTCCACCGTGGCGCGCGCTCCGAACGCCTCGGCGGTCTTCTCGGTCAGCGCTTTCAGCCGCGCCTCGGCGAGGTCCTGCACGTCCGTGTCGAGGCTGCGCAGGGTGCCTTTCAGGTGCACCGAGGCGGGAATGACGTTGAACGCCTTCGACGAGGTCTCGATGCTGGTGACCGACACGACCACCTGTTTCACCGGATCGACGTTGCGGCTTGCAATGGATTGCAGTGCGACGATGATGTGGCTGGCCACCAGCGCGCTGTCGACGGTCTCGTGCGGCTTGGCGGCATGACCGCCCTTGCCGGTCACCGTGATGTCGAACTGGTCGGCGGCGGCGAAGAACGGCCCCGGCCGGATCGCGAAGCTGCCGGTGGGCTGGCCGGGCCAGTTGTGCATGCCGTAGACCTCGTCGATGCCGAAGCGGTCCATCAGCCCTTCGTCGCACATCACCTTGCCGCCGCCGCCACCCTCTTCGGCGGGCTGGAAGATCACCACGGCGGTGCCGTCGAAATTGCGCGTCTCGGCCAGGTACTTGGCCGCACCCAGCAGCATCGCGGTATGGCCGTCATGACCGCAGGCATGCATCGCGCCGGGCGACTTGGAGGCATAGTCGAGTCCGGTCGCCTCCTCGATCGGCAGCGCGTCCATGTCGGCGCGCAGGCCTATGGTGCGGCCGCGCGTGTCGCTCTTGCCCTTGATGACGCCGACGACGCCGGTCCGCGCGATTTCCGTTACCACTTCGTCGCAGCCGAATTCGCGCAGCCGGTCGGCGACCAGCGCCGCGGTGCGGTGGGTGTCGAAGAGCAGTTCGGGATGTGCATGGATGTCGCGCCGCCAGGCGGTGATTTCGGGCAGAAGTTCAGCGAAACGGTTCTTGATCGGCATGGGACGGGCTCCTGTCGCGGTCCGTTCGTCCGGGGCCGCCGCACTATCCGACTATGTCAGGCCACATGCATTTTGCAAATCACCGCGGCGGGACCGTTGCCGGGCGCCCGAGCCGCGGCGGTGAAAGAAAAGACGCTTGTCACCGGTCTTGCCGAGCGGGCTGGAACGGGCGGCATCGGCGGCGCCGTGACATGGAACAGGTGTTTGGCGGCGCGTCGCGCTGAAGAAAAGTGTTCTGCCGCACGGGCGATATTACCTGCTAATCTCCCTTGATATGCGGGAAAGCCGGCCGCATTTGGAACGCAAGTTCCGCTATCGCCGGAGGATGCCCCATGTTCGAGAGCTTTGAATTCGAAACCCTGACGCCGGGCCAGGCCTCGGTCTATCTTGGCCTCGCCCTGGGGCTGGCCTTCGGCGTGCTGGCGATGATCACGAAATTCTGCCTGCGGCGCAGCCTGGTGGGCGCGCCGGGTGAGCGGCGCGAGGCCGGCGGGGTCTGGCTGACCGCGCTGGCAGTGGCGATCCTTGGCACACAGGCCGC
>JAHELH010000320.1 GCA_024644285.1 Paracoccaceae bacterium
TCGGCGAGCGCACCGGGATATCCTCGGCATAGTAATGCTCCAGCGTGGCGACGCCGCGATCCTCCCAGATCTCCTTGGTGATCCCGATGATGTAGTCGGGAAAATCCTTCCAGCGGTCCTGGAACCCCTTCATTGCTTCCATCCTTCCGGGATGCGGGCCGATCCGCGCAGGATCAGCGGCCCGTCGATCTCGATCTTCTGCGGCGGCCGGGCGGGATCGTCGATCTGGGCGAGGATGGTCTCCACCGTCGCCTCGATCATCCGGTTCACCGGCTGGCGCACCGTGGTCAGGTCATAGGCGGCCCAGGCTGCCAGCGGCACGTCGTCGTAGCCCACCACCGAGACGTCTTCCGGGACCCGCAGCCCCAGCTCGTGGCGCAACGTGTCCAGGACCGAGAACGCCATGTGGTCGTTGCCGACGAATATCGCGTCGGGCGGATCGTCGCGCGCCATCAGCGCGCGCGTCGCCCCGGCGGCCTCGTCACGGTCGTACTTGCCGTCGATCACCGCCAGGGGCGCGGCGCCCGCGGCGGCCAGCCCTTCGGAAAATCCGCGCAGCCGGTCGCGTCCGGTCGACGACCCCTCCCATCCGGCGATGGTGGCGATGTTCCGGTGTCCGCCCGCCAGCAGGAACTCCGCCACCCGGCGCCCGCCCTCGACATTGGCCGAGGTGACCGAGGACTGGTTCAGCCCGTCCTGGCGGCGGTTGAACATGACGATGGGAATGCCCTCGGCCTCGCAGCGCGCGGTCAGGTCGGACGACATGGCGACCGAGGCGGTGATGATGCCGTCGACGCGGTAATCCAGCATCTCCTGCACCACCTGCCCGATATTCTCCATGTCCTGCGGCACCATGAAGATCAGGATGTGGTAGCCCCGCGCCTGCAACACGTTCGACAACCGCTCCAGCGCGATCGGATAGAACTGGTTGTCCAGATAGCTCACCACCAGGCCGATGATCCGGCTCTTGCCGGTGATCATCGCGCGCGCCAGCGGGTTCGGCCGGTAGCCCAGCTCCTCCGCGGCGCGGCGGACCTTGGCGATCGTCGCCTTCGAGGCCGAGGCGCCGGGCGTGAATACCCGGCTGACCGCGGACTGGCTGACGCCGGCGCGGCGGGCGACGTCCAGAGAGGTGATCTTATCGGCCATCGCGGGCACCTTCGGGCCGTGCCGGGGCCACGTTCTTCGACCAATCCCTCGGACCATCCTCCCGTAGGATGTCCGCCAGACTGCCCACGACATCGCGCACCAGCGACACCTCCTTTTCGGCGGAAACCGGACGGTACCAGTCCTCGTTCCGCGCCGCGCGAACCGGCCCCGCGACGACCTCGTCTGCCGTGTCGTCGATCCGCACCGAAAACACGAGCGTGTCGGTCCAGCTGCGGTAAAGCTCCAGCCAGGGCCGCCGGTAGCCCGCGAGCCACCTGTCGTCCATGTCCCGGGGCCAGAAGCCGCGCTTCAACAGCTCCCAGTCGCTGCGCGGGATGATGAAACGCGCCGCGTGCTCTTCGGTGTCGCGCGGCAGCTTGGCCCGCGTCGCCCTGTAGTCGGCGAACCGCTTCGTCATCGCGGATCACCCCGGAAAAGCCTCACTCCGCCGCCTCCCGCGGCAGCGCGGCGGCACCGTATGGCACGTTCCGCCCGCCGTAGCGGCGGACGCGGATGTTGCACTGCTCGGCATGGCCGACGAAGCCCTCGAGCAGGCACAGGCGCGAGCCGTATTCGCCGATCATCGCCGCCGCCTCGTCGGTGGTCACCTTCTGATAGGAATGCGTCTTCAGGAACTTGCCGACCCAAAGCCCCCCGGTATAGCGGCCGGCCTTCTTCGTCGGCAGCGTGTGGTTGGTGCCGATCACCTTGTCGCCGTTGGCGACGTTGGTGCGCGGCCCGAGGAACAGAGCGCCGTAGGAGTGCATGTTCTCCAGGTACCAGTCGTCGCGGTCGGTCATCACCTGCACGTGCTCGTAGGCCATGTCGTTGGCGACCTGCAGCATCTCGTCGTGGCCGTGGCAGAGGATCACGTCGCCGTAGTCGCGCCAGCTGGCCGACGCGGTCTCGGCGGTCGGCAGGATTTCAAGGATCCGGTCGACCTCGGCCAGCGTGTCCTCGGCCAGCCTGCGCGAATTGGTGACCAGCGCGGCGGGTGAGTTGTATCCGTGCTCGGCCTGACCCAGCAGGTCGGTCGCGCACAGCTCGGCGTCCACGGTGTCGTCGGCGATCACCATGGTCTCGGTCGGCCCGGCAAACAGGTCGATGCCGACGCGCCCGTAAAGCTGCCGCTTGGCCTCTGCCACGAAGGCGTTTCCGGGGCCCACCAGCATGTGCACCGGCTCGATCGACTCGGTGCCCAGTGCCATCGCGCCGACGGCCTGGATGCCGCCGAGCACGTAGATCTCGTGCGCCCCGCCCAGGTGCATCGCGGCGACGATCGCGGGATGCGGCGCGCCGTCCACGGGCGGGGCCGAGGCGACGATGCGCGGCACCCCGGCCACGTTCGCGGTCAGCACCGACATGTGGGCCGAGGCCACCATCGGGAACTTGCCGCCCGGCACGTAGCAGCCCACCGACTGCACCGGGATGTTGCGGTGGCCCAGGATCACCCCCGGCAGCGTCTCGACCTCGATATCGGTCATGCTGGCGCGCTGCGCCTCGGCGAATCGCCGGATCTGGGTCTGCGCGAACCGGATGTCCTCCATGTCGCGGGCCGAGACCTTGCCCATAGCCGCCTCGATCTCGGAGGCGTTCAGGCGGAACCGCTCCGGGCTGTAGCCGTCGAATTTCTGCGACAGCGCGCGCACCGCGGCGTCGCCGCGGGCCTCGATGTCCTTCAGCGTGCCCTCCACCACCGCCCGGACCTTGGCATC
>JAHELH010000321.1 GCA_024644285.1 Paracoccaceae bacterium
GGCGGGCATGGAAGGCCAAAGCCTGGCACAGCTGCGCGGGGTCGATATCGCCATCCTCGCCGTCCCACAGCCCGCCCAGCAGGTTGTCGGTCGAGATCAGCGGATGCCGCCGCGCGCATTCGGCAGCGTCGATCACCTCGAACTCGACCCCCATGCCGCGCGCCATCGAGGCGAAATGCCGGTAGCCGTCCATCTGAGCAGGTGTATTTGCCAGCCGGATACCGCCGTCGCCGTGGTGGTAGCCGACCGGATAGTCGGGATCGTCGCGCAGCTTCTTGTAAAGCGCGATAGAGTGGCTTTTCAGCCCCACCATCGTCTGGGTCATGCCGAAATTCGTCACCTGCGCCGCCGAATGCCAGGTGGTGCCGCTGGTCAACTCGTCGCGCTCGATCAGCACCACGTCGCTCCAGCCCTCCTGGGTGAGGTGGTAGAGCGTCGAGCAACCGGCGATGCCGCCGCCGATGACGACGACCCTAGTGCGTGATTTCATGACTTCAGGTCCCCTTGCACGCTGGCACCGGCCCGGACTCAAGCCGAAGGCGCCGGGCCAGCGCCGTTCCGCCCCACCGGGGCCGCGCTATTGCTGTCCGTCTGCATCCGAGCACCGTTATCGCCATTTTGCCACCATAAATCGCGCCGTAGAGCAGGAATTGCGCTGCCCCGCGGGACGGCGCTGACCCGACGCGTCATCAACCATATCGCCACCCGCGATTTCCCCCTAGGATCGCCCCGAACGCAGGAGAGCCTTACATGACGGTATCGCGGCGCAGGGGCCGATTGGACAAGCTGGCGCAGCGTGCCGCGCCGCCGCCGAACCCCTGCCCGCCCGGCCAGCGCGGCGGCCAGTACGCGCCGCTGACCACGCCCGAGATAAAGGCCATCTACGCCACCGCCCTGCGCCTGCTGGCCGAGCTTGGCTTGGGGGAGGCCCCGGAGCGGCTGACAGCCGACCTCACTGCCGCCGGCGCAAGCCTGACAGACGGCCGCCTGCTGTTTCCGACTTCCCTCGTCGAGGACGCCATCGCCAGCGCCGCCAAACGCTTCACCCTGCACGGCCGCGACCCGGCGCGCAGCATCGAGGTCGGCGACGACGCCGTGCATTTCGGCACCGGCGGCGCGGCGGTGCAGACGCTGGACCTCGAGACCGGCCGCTATCGCCCCTCTACGCTCGCCGACCTGCACGACTTCACCCGCCTGCAGGACACCCTGACCAATGTCAGCTGGTTCACCCGCTGCTGCATCGCCACCGACGTCGCCGATCCGTATCAGCTGGACGTCAACACCGCCTATGCGCTGATCCGCAACACCACCAAGCCGGTGGCGACCGCCTTCACCCTGGCCGAACACGTGGCCCCCATTGTTGAGATGCTCGATATCGCGGCCGGCGGCGAGGGCCGCTTTGCCGAACGGCCGTTCCTGAAGGCCCATATCTCCCCGATCATCTCGCCGATGCGTTTCGGCGAGGACGCGGTCGACGTCACCTATGCCTGCCTGGAACACAACATCGCCGTCTCCTGCATCACCGCCGCGCAATCGGGCGCCACGGCGCCGGCCACGCTGGCGGGCTTTCTGGCGCAGTCGCTGGCCGAGACGCTGGCGAGCCTGGTGATGGTCAACGTCATCAAGCCCGGCCACCCGATGGTGTTCTCGAACTGGCCGCTGGTCATCGACCTGCGCACCGGGGCCTTCGCCGGCGGCGGCGGCGAGATCGCGGTGCTGAACGCGGCCTCGGCGCAGGTGTCGAACTGGCTCGGCCTGCCCTCGGGCGTCGCCGCCTCGATGACCGACGCCAAGGCGATCGACGCGCAATACGGCGCCGAGAAGGGGCTGACCGCGCTGGCCGCCGGGCTGGCGGGCGGCAACCTGATCTACGAAAGCTCCGGCATGACCGCCTCGCTGCTCGGCGCCAGTTTCGAGGCCTTCGTGCTGGACGACGAGATGCACGCCGCGATCTACCGCGTCCTGCGCGGCATCGAGGTCAGCGAAGAGACGCTGGGTTTCGAGGCGATCCGCGAGGCGGTGCTGGGCGATGGCCACTTCCTCGGCACGAGCCAGACCTACGCGGCAATGCAGCGCGATTACCACTATCCCAGCCTCGCCGACCGAGACGCCCCCGCCACCTGGGCCGCGCGCGGCGGGCGCGACGCCTGGCAGGCCGCGCGCGAAAGGGCCCGCGCGATCCTGGCGCAGCATCACCCGGACTACCTGTCGGCGGGACAGGACCGCGCGATCCGCGCGGCGTTCCCGATCCTGACACCGGGGTAGCCCCCGGCGCCGCGGCCCGCCGCGCCTATCCGCCCGCGCCCAGCAGCGCCACGCCCCCGGCATAGATCAGACGCAGCGCCAGCAGACCCAGCACCAGACTCAGCGCCAGCCGGAACGGCGCCTCGTCGATCCGAAACAGCAGCTGCCGGCCCGCCACCGTGCCGAGGAACCCTGACCCGATCAGCAGCACGATCAGGCCGAGCCATTGCGAAAAGGCAAAGCCGAGCAGCCCGAAGACCACACTCTTCAACAAATGCTGCAGGGTCATCAGCGTGGCATGGGTGGCGACATAGCCCATGCGGCCAAAGCCCTGCGCCCGGCCGAAGGCCGCCACGAACGGCCCGGTGCCGCCCACGAACATCGTCAGAAAGCTGGAGAACGCCCCCGCAAGCGCCGCCGAGCGGCGCAGGAAGGCCGGCGGCCGGGCCAGGATCGTCCACAGGATGAACAGGCCCACCGCGATCTGGATCGTCGCCGGGTCGAGCTGGACCACGAACAGCCCGCCCAGGCTGACGCCCGCCGCCGCACCCAGCGCGAACGGCCAGACCACGCCGCGCTCGACATGCCGCGCCATCAGCGCCGCGCGCCCGACATTCGA
>JAHELH010000322.1 GCA_024644285.1 Paracoccaceae bacterium
CTGGTGGTCGAGAAATTCCAGCGTGCCGAACCGGATGCCCGGGTGTCGGAATGGCTGACGCCCTTCAAGACCCTGTTCCGCCCGGGCTACTACGCCCGCTGCGGCATTCACCAGGCGCGCGGGCCGCTGGTGCCCCAGGACCGGATCGTCACTGTCAACGGGTCAGGGCTGCCGAGGCAGGCGTTCCAGAAGAAGCGGTTCCGAATCAAGGACCCGAAACGCCGCGCCCTGGCGCAGGTGAACCACTACAACACCCGTGACGCGGCCAGCTTCGTGCTGAAATCCGACAAGGGCAGCGCGCACCAGGCCGGTCGCGACATCGGCCGCACGTACTGGAACCGGCGCAATTTCAACCATGAACCGGATCGCGGCCTCGCCCGCCGGGCTCCCGAGATCCGGGCGGCGATGGCGGAACTCGACGCGCAATCGGGCGGGCGGCTGTCGGACCTGCGTGCACAATCGACTGCCCTGCATCAGCAACGCTTCGAGGCGCTGCTCGGCCATTCCGCCTACCGTGCGCTTTACGAACACTGCGCGGCAGCTTGAACGGTTAGCGTTCCGCCGATGGCGTATCGGCCTCGAAGGCGGCATCCACCGGTACGCCCAGCGCGCTGACATGCGCGTTCGTGGTGCTGGCCATCCCGATCACTGCAAGCAATTCGCCATGCTGCGCCTCGGTCATGCCCTTGGCCCGCGCCGCGGCGGTGTGAGAGTGGATGCAGTATTCGCAACCATTTGCAACCGAGACCGCCAGATAGACCATCTCCTTGACCAGCGGGTCCAGCGCGCCGGGCGCCATCACCACCTTCAGCCGCTCCCAGGTGGCGCGCAGCAGCGCCGGGTCATGCGCCAGCGCACGCCAGAAGTTGTTGACGTACTCCGTGCCACGCACGGCGCGGATGTCGTCGAACACCGCCCTTGCCTCGGCCGAAAGTTCCGTGTCCGCCAGCAGCTTCACCGTCGCCATGCTTCACCTTTCGCAGAACGCCCCGCAGGGCCTCTTTAGACGGCCAGACATATCCACGGGGCCGCCCGAAGGGATCAGGGGACCCCTGCCCCGGTCAGACCATTGCAAAGATGCGCGCCGGGCCGCCCGACCCACCGCGATGCGCCGGGGCGCCGACCACCAGCGTCGCGCCAGCCGCCGGCACCTGGTCCAGTCCCGCGATATTCTCGATGCCGTAGCGGTTCGTCGGCAGCCAGGCGTAATGGGTCGCGAAATCCGCACTCGGCCCGTGATCAAGCGACAGCGTGTCGACGGCAATCGCCACGGCGCCGGTGCTCTCGATCAGCATCTGCGCCGCCTCGACATGAAAGCCCGGGAAGTGCATCACGCCGTCGCCGTCGGCATTGCGGAACCCCTCGCCGCCGGTTTTGCCGGCCCAGCCCGAATGCATCGCGACGCAGGCGCTGCCGGGAATGTCCCCGTTGGCGTCGATCCAGGCCTGCAGGTCATCCGGCGTCACCTGGGCATCGGCGTCGTCCGCCGCTTTCGCGGCAATATCGACGACGCAGAGCGGCACGACCAGGTGGCCCACCGGGATCTCGTCCACCGACTGGCCGTCGGCCGAGAAATGCATCGGCGCGTCGATATGGGTGCCGGTGTGCTCGTTGATGGTCAGG
This sequence comes from Paracoccaceae bacterium, assembly GCA_024644285.1. Classification (GTDB taxonomy): domain Bacteria; phylum Pseudomonadota; class Alphaproteobacteria; order Rhodobacterales; family Rhodobacteraceae; genus JAHELH01. Next base: position 1,624 of record JAHELH010000322.1, read on the forward strand.
TTGAACAGGTTGAACCCGTGTTCGGCGAAATTGAACACCTGTTCAGCGGCAAAGCCGGGCTCGCCGAAATAGGTCGGAAAGCTGCCGTCATAGGCATGCGTCATGTCGACCACGCTGCCATGCCCCGCCGCCATCGCGGGCGGGGCCGCCATCGCACCGCCCACCGTGGCCGCCGCCGCCGTAGCGGCGCCCGCGCGGAAAAAGGCGCGCCGGCTGAGCATCCGTTCCTTCACGGCATTCATCAAGCAAATATCGCACATGGAAATTCTCCCTTCGGTTATGAGTTGTCGTCCGTTCGCCCCCGCCACCTGTCGATCAGCCGCGGCGCGAACACGCCCAGCACGGCGCCGAGCGACAGCGCAACCGCATCTCCCTCTCCTACCAGTTTCGCAATCACCGCCGCCACGAACAGGCACAGCGCAAAGCTGACCAGCCGCAATTCGACCGCGGCAAGCGGCGGGTCGGCAAGCGTGACCGCGGCCACGCCCCGGCGCACGCGGTCCTCGGCATGCGGCGCGACATAGCCCGCGATGATGCCAAGAAGGATGTCCAGCAGCATGTCAGCTCCTCGATTCGCGATCTGTCCTGTCGAATCCTACCGGATGCCGCGTCGTGCCGTCACATCCTTTGTCACCGCGCCGGTTTTGCGGCTGGAACGGGCAGACGCCAGCGTGTAGGACGAGGGCCGATGACCCGGACGCTGACCATTCGCCGCCCCGACGACTGGCACCTGCACCTGCGCGACGGCGCGGTGCTGAAGGCGGTGCTGCCGGAGACCGCGCGCCACTTTGCCCGCGCCATCATCATGCCGAACCTCGTGCCGCCCGTGGTCACCGCCGACGATGCCGCTGCGTATCGCGACCGCATCCTGGCCGCCCTGCCGGACGGCGCGGCGTTCGCGCCGCTGATGACACTTTATCTGACCGAGAACACCGACCCGGAAGACGTCGCCGCCGCCGCAAGCGGCGGCCTGGTCACCGCCGTCAAGCTCTACCCCGCAGGGGCCACCACCAATTCGGCCTCGGGCGTACGCGACTTCGATCGGGTGCGCGGCGTGCTGGAGCGGATGGCCGAAATCGGCCTGCCGCTTTGCGTCCACGGCGAGGTCACCGACCCGGAGATCGACATCTTCGACCGCGAGGCGGTGTTCATCGACCGCGTGCTCGATCCGATCCGCCGGGCCACGCCGGGACTGCGCGTCGTGATGGAACACATCACCACGTCGCAGGGCGTCGA
>JAHELH010000002.1:0-12106 GCA_024644285.1 Paracoccaceae bacterium
GTGCTGACCGCTGCCATCGTCGGCCTCGGCATCGCCGTGCTGACCACTGTCGGCGGCGCCACCGACGACTATGCCGACAAGATCGGCACGCACATGTCCTCACAGGGCGTCAAGACGACCTACTGACGGGCAAGCCTCGAAGACCGGCATGCGACGCGTCGCGGCCGGTCTCTGACAACAGGAACCAGATCCATGACGTTCAGCCCGTTCATCCAGCCGGGGGAAATCACCTCCGCTGTCCTTGCGATCGTGTTTCTGGTGCTGATCTACCGGACCCGCCGAGGCCGGCCCACGGAAGCGGCGCGCGAACGATAAACCGGTTTGCCCGACCACTTTCGCAGACACTGAAAATCAGGCGACCGACCGGGAAAAGTCCTGAGCGGTGCTGCGGAATGTCGGGCCCGCTAACCTTCTTCAACCAGTGCTTTCAGCCGGTTGAGACCGTTTTCGTAATCGGCTCCGACCCAGCTATCCATCATCAGGCCCATCCACCGCGCCATCGGATTCATGCCCAGGTCGGTGACAAAGCCCCACGTGACTTCGGTGCTCCCGCCCGCTGGCTCCAACGTGAACCAGGCGTCGGCAGTGCCCATCGGCCCGAAATCGAGCTCCGTTTCCACGCGCCGCTCCGGCTCGCTGGCGGTGATCATGTTAGTTCCGCTGCCAACTTGCGGGTGTTCGGAAGTCCACGTCAGCTTGCTGCCGACGCCCTCATCGGGCCCCTCGTAAACCAGCACGGCGCCGGGATCTCGGCTTAGCCAGGGCGACCAGGCCTCGTTTGCCTTCAGCGAGTTCACGTGTGGGAAGATCTCGTCGGCGGGCGCGTCGATGACGACCGTCCGTTCGACGGTAACCTGCCGCGGCAGCAAATAGGGTACGACGATCAAGACCACGACGAGCGCGGCGATCCCGATCGCAAGGCGCTTGATGAACCGCATAAGGACGTCCCCGAAAGCTGGTTGGCCAAGGCTATCACCGGTCAGGAGAAAGGCAAAACCGAGTCAAAAGCGTTCTGCCCGCAGGACTTCGCAGTCGGTAATGCAGACCACGCCAATATGCCTCTCCACGACCGAGAACGCGGCCTGAAGCAACGTGTCCAGCCGTTCGGGCCGGATGATGCAGACCAGGGCGACCATCCCGGCGGCGCGGCTGACCTGGCCCTCGCGGCTCCAGTATCCCGACCGGCCCGATCCGCCCAGGACCGGCAGCACGGTAAAGCCGGTCACCCCCGCCTTGCTCAGGGTGTCGCGCAGTCGCCTCTCCATCGGGGCCTCGATGATGATCTCGACACGTTTGGCCTTGTGGGTCTGCATGGGTCAGCCTCCGGTAACCGCGGTTGCTATTGCGACGTAAAGCGGAATGCCAAGAACAAGATTGAAGGGAAAGGTGACGCCAAGTGAGAGCGTCAGGTAGATCGACGGGTTCGCCTCGGGCAGAGCCACGCGCATCGCCGCCGGCACCGCGATGTAAGAGGCCGAGGCCGCCAGCGTCATCAGCAACGCCAAGCCGCCGGGCGAAAGCCCGATGGCAAGCCCCAAGACCAAACCGATCAGCGCGCCGACCGGCGGCATGATGATCGCAAAGGTCACGGCGCCGCCGCCCAACACGCCCCGGCTGCCGCGCAGCCCGCGCCCCGCGACAAGGCCCATATCCAGCAGGAATAGACACAGAACGCCCTTGAAAGGGGCAACGATAAAGCTCGAAATTTCCTCCAGCCCCTCCGGCCCCGTGGCCCAGCCGATCAGGAACGATCCCACCAAAAGAACTATGGACCCGTTCAGCAGGATTTCCCGCCAAAGCCCGCTTTCAACCCCGCCGGTGCGGCCGCCGCGCGACGCCAGCCAAAGGGCTGACAGGATCGCCGGGGCCTCCATCACCGCCGCGACGGCGACCATGTAGCCCTCGGCGGCGATGGATTGCGACGCCAGGACCGACGTGGCGGCGACGAAGGTCACGATCGAGATCGACCCGTAATGCCCGGCCACGGCGGCGGCGTCCGTGGTCCCCAGGCCGGTGAGCGCCCGAAGCAACGCGTAGGCCACGAACGGCAGAGTGAAGGACATAAGCAGGCCGGCGCTTAGCGACAGTCCAAGCCGCAGGTCGATGCCATGATCCGCGACGCTGACCCCGCCCTTGAACCCGATGGCGAACAAAAGATAGATCGATAGGCCCTTGGCGATGGCCTCGGGCACCGACAGATCCGACCGCGCCAGCGCCGCCGACAATCCCAGAACAAAGCTCAGGATGATCGGCGAAAGAAGATTGTCCGCCGCAAGACCGAGAATACCCGACATGGATCAGACCGGCGCGAATGTACCGTCCTCGGCACGGAGGTATTCCAGCGCCCCCTCGCCGATGTCGTTCCAAAGACCATGCAAGGTCAACAGGTCGCCCTGCATGGCCTGCTTGACGAACGGGAACGTCATGAGGTTCTCGAGGGAAACCCGCACGGCTTCCTTTTCCAGCGCCTCGATCCGCATGGTCCGGTCCTCGATGCCCTTGATCCGCTCGTAGCCGGGCCGCAGGATGTCCATCCACCGCCCGACGAAACTGGATTTCTTCTCCAGTTCCGGCGCCTCGCCGCTGCACATCGCGTGGCATCCCGCGACGCCGCCGCAACTGGAATGCCCGACCACGACGATATGCGCGACCTTCAGGCTGGTGACCGCGTATTCCACCGCCGCTGATGTGCCGTGCTGCGCGCCGTCCGGCTCGAATGGCGGCACGAGATTGGCGATGTTGCGGTGGATGAAGAATTCGCCCTGATCGGCGCCGAAGATCGAGGTCACATGCACCCGGCTGTCGCAACACGAAATGATCATCGCGCGCGGATGCTGCCCTTCCTCGGAAAGCCGTCGGTACCATGCCTGGTTCTCGGCATAGGTGGTCGCTTTCCAGCCTTGGTAGCGGTTGACCAGATAGCCCGGCAGCGGCTTGGCGAATTGCATCGGTGAGGCTCCTGTCCCTTGTTTGCCCGGACTTATTCGGTATTCGCCCGAAATTCGAGAGATTATTCCCGTGCCGGTCAACGCTTTCTTGGCCGGACGCCGCCATGTTGCGCGCCGGGGGCCCGCTGGGTGAGGAACCATGGGTGTTGCAAGGATCGAGTTCTCCGAATCCGTTCGCGTGGATGGCGCATGTCTGGAGCACATTTTCGAGACATTGGGGGTGCGCGCTGGTGAGGCAGCGATCTGCGCCGCGATGGAGGACGTTGCGGGTCTGATCCAGTCTGCACTCCAGTTTTGGAAGCGATGCAATCTGGACGAGCTTGAACTGGCCGCGCGCCAGGTTGGAGGCATCGCCGACCGGCTGGGCCTCGTGACCCTTGCCGGCGTTTCCCGTGACGTGGCGGCGTTGTGCCGCGGTGCCGATGGCGCTGCCCTGGCGGCTGCGGTGGCGCGGATGACGCGGCTCGGGGAGCGGTCGCTCATCGCGATCTGGGAAGCACAGGATATTTCGGTTTGAACAGAGCTTGCGGGTTGGGGCAGGACGGTTAGGGTTCCTGCGAAACCGTCGCTGCAGGATTCCGGAATGCCGCTCGCCTTCGCTTCGTCGTCCTCACCTTCCATACCGCTGCATGTGGTCGAGGAGGATGCCCTGAGCGCATGGCTCGAGACCCAGGACGCCACCGTCCGCAACTGGCTGAACGGGATGGGGTTCAAGGCCGAGTTGGGCAAGGTCGCCCTGGTCCCCGACGCGCAGGGCATGCCTGCGCTGGCCGTCGCGGGGTACGGGACCCGGGACCGGCGCGCCCGGGACCGGTTCGCGCTGGCCCGGGCGCAGGCGGCGCTGCCCGCGGCGACCTATCGCCTGGCCAACGCGGACGCCTTGCCGGATCTGGACGAGGCCGCCCTGGGGTGGCTGCTGTCGCAATACCGCTTTGACCGGTACAAATCGGGCACGGCCCCGGGCGCCGCCCTGATCGCGCCAGAGGGGGTGGATTCCGCCAGGATCGAGGCGATTGCGGCCGGCGAGGCGCTGACACGCGATCTGATCAACACGCCGGCATCGGACATGGGGCCGGACCAGCTGGACCGCGCGGCGCGCGATCTGGCCGCGGAATTTGGCGCCGACATCTCGGTGGTGGCGGGTGAGGATCTTCTGTCGCGGAATTTCCCGATGATCCACGCGGTCGGGCGGGCCTCGGCCCGCGCGCCGCGGTTGATCGACATGACCTGGGGCGAGGCGGGGCCGCGGCTGGTGCTGGTAGGCAAGGGCGTCTGTTTTGATACGGGCGGCCTGAACATCAAGCCGGCTGCGTCGATGGGGCTGATGAAAAAGGACATGGGTGGCGCGGCCACTGTCCTGGGACTCGCCCGCATGATCATGGCGTCGGACATGCCGTTGCGGCTCCGCGTGCTGATCCCGGCCGTCGAGAATTCGATCTCCGGCTCGGCTTTCCGGCCGCAGGACATACTGACGTCGCGCAAGGGGCTGACCGTGGAAGTGAACAACACCGACGCCGAGGGGCGGCTGGTTCTCGCCGACGCACTGACCCTGGCCAGCGAGACGCCCTGCGATCTGCTCGTGTCGATGGCCACCTTGACCGGCGCGGCGCGGGTCGCGGTGGGGCCGGATTTGGCCCCCTTCTACAGTACCGATGAAAGCGTTTCAGCCGCCCTCAAGGCTGCCGCCGTTCGCGCTGCCGACCCGGTCTGGGAAATGCCGTTCCATGCGCCCTACGAAGAGATGATCGAGCCGCAGATCGCCGACCTCGACAACGCGCCTTCGGGCGGGTTCGCCGGCTCGATCACCGCGGCGCTCTTCCTGCGGCGGTTCGTCGGCGAGGACATCCGCTATGTGCACTTCGACATCTATGGCTGGCAGCCAAAGGCGGCCCCGGCGCGCCCGAAGGGCGGCGTGGGCCAGGGCGCGCGCGCGCTTCTGGCCGCACTGCCAGAGGTGTTGTGACCCGCCGCCAGCCCATCGAGCGGCGCAGCGAAGGCACGCCGCAGCGGGTGGTCACGCCGCTGGCCCCGTTGCTCGATGGTCACGGCAACCGGCAGCGCGAATTGCTGTTCGGCGCCGCGTTCCGCATCCTCGCCCGCGAGACCGAACGCTCCTGGGGCTTTGCCGCCGCCGACGGCTACCTGGGCTGGATCGAGAATGACGCGCTGGGCGAGCTGCCCGCTCCGACCCACAGGGTCGCGGCAAGCCGGACCTATGCCAAGGCGACGCCGAAGCTGAAAGTGACCGAGCCGGTGGCCAACCTGTCGCTCGGCAGCCTAATACACGTCACCGAAATCGAGAATGGCTGGGCGAAAGCTGCCCATCCACTCCTGTCGATCTACGTCCCCGCGCAGCATCTGGCCCCGGCAGAATTGCCCGAGCCCGACCCGATTGCGGTGGCGGAGCGCTTTCTCGGCACTCCCTACCTGTGGGGCGGCAATTCGGCCTTCGGCATCGACTGCTCGGGTCTCGTGCAGGCCGCCTGCGTCGCCTGCGGCATCGAGTGTCCCGGCGACAGCGACATGCAGGCCGCCGAGCTGGGGCGGCCTCTTCCCGCCGATGCCCCGTTGCAGCGGGGGGATCTGGTTTTCTGGGAGGGGCATGTCGCCATGCTGGCCGATGACGGGATGCTGATCCACGCGAATGCGCATCACATGGCGGTGGCGCAGGAGCCTCTGGCTGATGCGGTGTCGCGGATCACCGCGCAGGGTGACGGACCGGTCACGGCGCGAAGGCGTCCTTGAAAGACGGTCCTAGTCGACCGACCGGATCAGCTTGCGCTCGAGCACCCGAAGCACGGTTTTCAGATCATGTCCGCGCTTCAGCACGTGCCCGTCCATAGCAATGACGGAATACGATCCCTGCTTCAATCGCAGCTTTGGCCGCTTCTCGATCCGGTACAAGGGGGTTTCCGCGCTGCGGCGGAACACCGAAAAGATCGCCACGTCGCGCAAACTGGAAATGCCGTAGTCGCGCCATTCACCGGCGGCGACCATGCGGCCGTACAACGTGAGTATATGCCCCAGTTCCCGGCGGTCGAACATGACCTGTTCTGGCAGGCGGTGCGGAGCGGGGAACGAAGTCGGACTCTGGATCGTCATTGCCGGCAGATTGGCCGTTCGGAGTCTCGAAATCAAGCTTGCGGAACACCTGTGGTGAATCGGATTGCGGGCTGTGACCTTCGCCGCCAATTTGCCGCAAAATGACCTACAAAGCGCCGCTTCGCTTCCCAATCGCCGCCGTGTTGCACGGCCATACAGGTGTCATAGCGAAGTAGAGCTAATCCCCGGTGCCGCGTTTCATAGCCCCCACCAGTCGCGGCATCGGGGAGCCTTACGAAGCTGGAAGCCCGCCCATTCGAGGCGGGTTTTTCCGTTTCCGGGGTCAGCTGGGCGCCACTGTTTCCGTCGCTGCGGTTTGCCGGCCGTTTACCTGCCTTTGTTTCGCCGCAAAATGACCCGGAAAGCGTCGCGCCCTTTCCCTTTACGCGCCCCGATCATGGGCGACAACGTCGGCATAGCGAGTACGAGTTCATCCCGGCGGTCCGGTTTCATAGCCCCCACCAGTCCGGATCGTCGGGTGGTTCGTACTCGCTCAATCAAACCCGCTCTGCTCGGCGGGTTTTTTCGATTCCGGGGTCAGGCAAATGCGCCCTGGCAGAACCAGCCCGACGACATCGTGCCGCCATGCGCATAGTAAAGCCACAGCCGCTCGCCATTTCCGGTGGTCACCTGCCAGTAATCGCGCACGCCGGTGCGCCATTCCGGCTCGTCCAGCCACCATTCCGGGGCGATGCGCTCGGGGCCGCGCGCGGCGGCCGTGTCCAGGCTGCGCTGGCGCCAGCGGAACTGGACCGGCAGGGCGGGGGTGTCCGGGGCATGCACCGGCTCTGGCCGCCAGATCGTCAGGGGCCGCGGCGTCGGCGCTGCGGGCCAGTCGGTGGCGGGCTCTGACCAGGCGGCGGCGACCCGGTGCGATGTCTTTTCCGGGATGTGGCTGTCGGCGGGATGCAGGCGGGTGATCGCTTCCAGCCCGATGCGTGCGCCCAACCGGCCGACCAGATCATCGATCCGGGTATTCGCGGCCAGCCGCGAGCTGGCATCGGCGGCAGCCTCCATGTGACCGCGGTGCTGGCGGGCGTGGACCGGCTCGGTCACATGCGCTTCGATCCGCAGGCAATCGATGCCGAACCCGGCGTCGATCTCGGGCAGTTTCATGATCAGCAAGGGCTTGATCCGGTCGGGGCTGGCCGAGGGCCGGGCCAGGCCGATCTCGACGCTCTGCATCGTCCCGTCGCTGCGATACAGCTGCAGCCGCAGCCGCCGCGCGCCGTGGCCCTTGGCGACCAGCCGCTTTTCCAGTTGCGGCAGCAACCGGTCGATCCCGGCCACGATGTCCTCGTCCAGACCGATCGGGTCGGGCAGGCTCAGCCGCACCGCGAAATGCAGCGGCGGGCGCGCGGGCGAGACCGGCTCGGGCTCCGACCCCATCGCCTGGTCCAGCCGCCGCACCAGGTCGCGCCCGAAACGGCGGGCCAGCGCGGCGCGCGGCATGCCGGTCAAATCGCCGATCCGCCGCAGCCCCAGCCGCGCCAGCCCGGTGGCGGTGGCATCGTCAATGCGCAGGGCGGCCACCGGCAACGGGGCCAGGGCGGAATGCGCGCGGCCGGGCGCCGCGATCCGGGCGGGCCGGTCGATTCGCAGCTCGGTCCCCGGCGCCGGGCCGCCGCGCTCCCAGTTGCGCCGCTTCACCGCGCGGGCGCGGGTGGCCCAGGCTTCCTGGTCGATGGCGTCGCCCGATCGCGTCGCCTGCGGTCCCTGCCCGGCATAGCGCGCCAGGGCCCAGGCCGCGCCCACCGTGTCGGCGATGCCGGCATGCACCGTCAGGCCCAGATTGGCGCAGTCCAGCTGCACCTGTTCCAAAAGCGGCTCTTCGCCGCCGAAAAGATGCGCGCAGCCGGTCAGATCGACGACCAGGCTGGCCGGCGGCTGCTCGGCCACCCAGGGGCTGAACTTTCCCGCCCAGCGCCGCAACACGGTCAGAAACTGCGCCTCGGCCAGCGGGTTGGCGAGCCGGGTGATCAGGTTCGGGCACATCGCCTGGGCATCGCGCACCGGCTGGCCACGGCGCAGCCCCTCGGCCTGGGCCGACACCGACAGCGAGGCCAGCACCTGCATGTTGCCGCGGTCGGCCACCACCGCGAACGGGGCCTCCATCAGACCCGGTTCCAGCCGCAGGATGCGCTCCGCGGCCAGGCGCGGAAACCACAGGGACAGGATGCGGCGCTGGGGCATGGCTGACTTACATGTTCACGGTACGTTCCATGCTAGAACCGCCGGCCTGCGGAGTCGAGTCGCCAGTTGCGCCCTATTCGATCCCGTTGGCGCGCTGCAGCTCGCGCACATATGCCACGACGCTGTCGACCTCGCCCGAGGTCAGCCCGGCGACCGGGGGCATGTTGCCAAAAGGCCAGTGATGTCCGCGGACGCCGTTCTGAACCGCCAGCAGAAAGGCCATGTCGCCGTGATGCCCGGGCTCGTAGATCACATGCACCAGGGGCGGGCCGTATCCTTGCTTTCCGGCAGCGTTCTCGCCATGGCAGGACGCGCACCTGGCCTCGAACACCTTGGCTCCGATTGCCGACTTGTCCGACAGCGGTGCCGGCACCGAAACCGCAACGATCGGCTCACCTTCCGCCACGTCGGCCGCCGCCGGTGCCCCGCCTTCCGGCGCTGGCCGCACCAGCAGATACGCACCGGCCAATCCGAACGCGACCAGGATGGCAACCAGAATGACCCGTTTCAACGCACACGCTCCCTTGCTACGCGGTGCCGCACCGGTTGAACCGCAATCACCGCTCAAGCTGCACTGGCTGCGGAATTGCTGCAACCATTCGGGCAGAAGTCCGCCGCCATTGTTGAATAGTTCCGGGAAATTTGCCATCAAGCCCCGGCTGGTCACCCGGTTGAGCAGAATTGAGGACGGGCAAAATGACAACGAAAACGCCGCTCTTCGCGGCTGCCATCTTGCTGGCGGCCGGCGCAGCGGTCGCGCACCAGGGCGTGACCAATCCGACGGTCAAGGCGCGGATGGACGCCATGAGCACGATCGGCAAGAATACAAAGACGCTTGGTCTGATGGTCAAGGGCGCCGCGGAATTCGATGCCAAGACTGCTCGGCAGGCGGCCGAGGAAATCGCGGTTCACGCCGCGCGGGCGCCCGAGTTGTTCGAAGCGGAAGTGATCACACCGAAATCCGAAGCCCTGCCGGAAATCTGGGAGAACTACGACGATTTCACCGGCATCGCTAACGAGCTGAAAGAGGTGGCCGCAAAGGCGGCGGCCTCGATCGACACGCCGGACGATCTGCGTGTCGCCCTTGGCGAAATCGGCGGCGCCTGCAAGTCGTGCCACCAAACCTACCGTAAGTGATCGTCAGCCGCAGCTGACCGATACGATCTGTCCATATTCATCCGTGCGGATGTTCAGACGCCCCGCACGATAGTCCTGCGTAACCACGTCTCCCGGCCGGATGATGCGATGCTCCAGGTCGGCCGGCAAAGTCACGGCCGCGACGTTGACCCCTACAAGCGTTTGGTAGCCGCTGGCGCCGCACGCGTCGGGTCCGTCCATATGCAACGGCGCACAGGCCGTCGCAGCAAGGCACAAGATCAAACAAGCCAAAGGTTTCATGGTCGCTCCTGGCCAACGGGAGTTGCAATGATTTCCAGCTTGAACCAGTCTGCGGGAAAATTGAAGGGAGGTCGTTGCCATGAGAACCCGCGCCGCCGTTGCCGTTGAAGCCGGGAAACCCCTGGAGATCATGGAGGTGAATCTCGACGGTCCGAAGGCGGGCGAGGTCATGGTCGAAATCAAGGCGACCGGCATCTGCCACACCGACGAGTTCACCCTGTCCGGCGCCGATCCCGAGGGCATGTTCCCGGCGATCCTGGGCCATGAAGGCGCAGGCGTGGTTGTCGAGGTCGGCGAGGGCGTGACGGGGCTCAAGAAGGGCGACCACGTGATCCCGCTCTACACGCCCGAGTGCCGGCAGTGCGAATACTGCCTCAACCCGAAGACCAACCTCTGCCAAGCGATCCGGTCGACGCAAGGAAAAGGCGTGATGCCCGACGGCACCTCGCGATTCTCGACCCTCGATGGCGATCCGATCCTGCACTACATGGGCTGCTCGACCTTCGCCAACCACACGGTGTTGCCGGAGATCGCGCTCGCGAAGGTCCGCGAGGACGCCCCTTTCGACAAGATCTGCTACATCGGCTGCGGCGTGACGACCGGCATCGGCGCCGTGATCAACACCGCCAAGGTCGAGATCGGGTCGCGCTGCGTCGTCTTCGGGCTGGGCGGCATCGGGCTCAACGTGATCCAGGGGTTGCGGCTGGCGGGCTGCGACCAGATCGTCGGCGTCGATCTCAACCCCGACCGCAAGGCGCAGGCGGAAAAATTCGGCATGACCGATTTCGTCAACCCCAAGGACGTGGACGGCGACGTCGTGGCGCATCTGGTCGAGCTGACCGGCGGCGGGGCGGATTACTCCTTCGAGTGCATCGGCAACGTCACCACCATGCGCCAGGCGCTGGAATGCGCGCATAAGGGCTGGGGCGAGAGCGTCATCATCGGCGTGGCGCCCGCCGGGGCGGAAATATCGACCCGGCCCTTCCAACTCGTCACCGGCCGGGTCTGGCGCGGCACGGCGTTCGGCGGGGCGCGGGGCCGGACGGACGTGCCGAAGATCGTCGACTGGTACATGGACGGCAAGATCGAGATCGACCCGATGATCACCCACACGCTGAAGCTGGAGGACATCAACAAGGGGTTCGATTTGATGCATGCCGGCGAGTCGATCCGGTCGGTGGTGGTCTACTGATCATCTTTGGTTTTGAAAGACTCCGGGGGTCCGGGGGCTGGCCCCCGGGATAGCGACGGATGGTTCAGATCAGGCCGGCAGAAGCAACGGACGGCCCGGCGATCTGGGACATCCTGCGCCCGATCTTCCGTGCCGGAGACACCTATACGATCGACCCGAACATTACCGAAAACGATGCCGTCGCTTACTGGACCCAGTCCCGCGCCTACGTCGCCGAGGATCGCGGCACGGTGCTGGGCACCTACTACCTGAAGACCAACCAGCAAGGCGGCGGCGCGCATGTCTGCAACTGCGGCTACGCCACCCATCCAGAGGCCCGCGGCCGCGGCGTGGCGAGCGCCATGCTCAACCACTCCCTGGCCGAGGCGAAAAAGGCCGGCTACCGCGCCATGCAGTTCAACTTCGTGGTCGAGACCAACGAGGGCGCGATCCGGCTTTGGAAGCGCGCCGGCTTTCGCGAGGTCGGCCGCTTGCCGGGGGTGTTCCTGCACCCCGATAAGGGCTATGTGGACGCGCTGGTGCTGCACAAATTCCTGGAGGATTAATGCCTGACCGCGACCGTCCGCTCTATGCCGTGCTGATCGACGCCGACAACATTCCGGCCAAGTTCGCGGGCGCGATCCTGAAAGAGATCACCAGCTTCGGCGAACCCGCGTTGCGCCGGGTCTACGGAGACTGGTCGTCGGGCGCGCTACAGAATTGGTCGAAGACGGTGCGCGAGCACGGGCTGGTGGCCAAGCAGGAGACCGCGAACACCAAGGGCAAGAACGCCTCCGACATCGGGCTGGTGATCGACGCGATGGACATCCTGCATACCGGCCGCTTCGACGGTTTCGTGTTGGTCTCCTCCGACAGCGATTTCACCGCGCTCGCCAACCGGGTGCGCGAAGACGGGCTCGACGTGATCGGCATCGGCGAGGGCAAGGCGCCGGAGAGCCTGCGGAATGTCTGCAACCGCTTCATCCTGATCGAGAACATCGTCGACGAGCCGATCGAAAGCGCGCGTGGCAGGGGCGGCGCCAAGGGCAAGCTGCCGCCGACCGACGCGGTGCCGCTGATCCTGAAGGCGATGGACAAGATCCAGCAGGACGACGAATGGTACGCGCTGGGACCGCTGGGCCAGTATATCGTCGCCGACAACCCCGACTTCGACACCCGCACCTACGGAAAGCCCAAGCTTTCCGACCTGGTGAAGGAACTGAAGCGGTTCGAGACCCGCAAGACCGGCAATCAGCTGCACGTTCGGCGGGTGGATTAAGTCTCGCCGCCTAGC
>JAHELH010000002.1:12206-14252 GCA_024644285.1 Paracoccaceae bacterium
GCATGGACACAGCCTAGCCGAAACGGCCTGCCCTCGCCAGCGACGGGCTAATTAGACCCCGTACCGTGCCAGAAACGTCTCGACCGCACCGCGGATCACCCGGTCGATCTCGGCGTCCGTGACAGAAGTCTTCACCCCCATCATCATCTTGGTGTGCAGACCCGCCTTGCAAAGCTCGGGGAATTGCGCCGCCGCAAGCTCCAGGTCGTCGATCGCCAGCGCGCCCGCCTCGACCTGCGCCTGCAGGAACCGGGACAGGGCCGCCTGCGCCATCGCCGGGCCGGAATTGTAAAAGCGCTGGCCGATCTCGGGGAAGCGCCCGCTTTCGGCGACCGCGATCCGGAACGTCTGGCGGCCGAATTCCGACAGAAAGAACCGCACCAGATGCGACGCCGCCTGGAACAGCACCTCGCGCACCTCGCCGGGGATCTGCATCATGTTGATCGCGGTTTCGGCCTGGCGGGCGCACTCGACCCGGGCGACTTCCATGAAGAGGAGCTTTTTGTCTGGGAAATAGCTGTACAGCGTCGCCTTCGACACGCCGGCGGCGCGGGCGATGTCGTCGACGCTGGCGCCCTCGAACCCGTCACGCATGAATACCTCGCGGGCGCCGTCCAGAACCTGGTCGAACTTGCGGCCCTTCTTGACGCTGGAACTCTGGACGTTCATGCGGCCCTCCCTGGCCTCTGACAAGATAAACCGAACGGTTCACTTTCAACAAGCCCGACGGCTCTTGCCCTTGTCCGCGGCATTGCTAACTTAGAACCATTCTAACGCAAGACGGAGCGCAGCATGATCCCCGGTGTTACCAGCCGCCGTCGGTTTTCCGATCTCGGCGAGCAGGAAATCCTTGCCCTGGCGATTTCGTCGGAAGAGGACGATGCGCGGATCTACCGGCTTTACGCCGAGCGGCTGCGCGAGGATTTTCCCGGCAGCGCGAAGATCTTCGACGGCATGGCGGCGGAAGAGGATGAACACCGGCACCGGCTGATCGAGCTGCACAAGAAGCGCTTTGGCGACGTCATTCCGCTGATCCGCCGAGAGCACGTGTCCGGCTATTATGCCCGCCGCCCGGTCTGGCTGATCGAGAATCTCGGGCTGGAGCGGATGCGCGACGAGGCCGAGGCGATGGAACGCGAGGCCGAGCGGTTCTATCGCAAGGCGGCGGCGCGAACCTCAGATGCGGACACGCGCAAGCTGCTCGGCGACCTGGCGGCGGCAGAGGCGGGCCACGGTAAAAAGGCCGACGATCTGGCCGAAACCCATCTCGACGACGATACCCGCAGCGCCGAGGACCGCACGGCCAAGCGGCAATTCGTGCTGACCTGGGTGCAGCCGGGACTGGCCGGGCTGATGGACGGATCGGTATCGACCCTTGCGCCGATCTTCGCCACGGCCTTCGCCACCCATGACACGCACACGACCTTTCTGGTGGGTCTCGCCGCGTCCGTGGGCGCGGGCATCTCGATGGGATTCACCGAGGCCGCATCGGACGACGGGGAACTGTCGGGCCGCGGCTCGCCGGTCAAGCGGGGCGTGGCCAGCGGGGTGATGACCGCCATCGGCGGGCTGGGCCACGCGCTGCCCTACCTGATTCCGGATTTCTGGACCGCCACCGTGATCGCCCTGATCGTGGTCTTCATCGAGCTTTGGGCCATCGTCTGGATCCAGAACAAGTTCATGGAGACGCCGTTCCTGCGCGCGACCTTCCAGGTCGTGCTCGGGGGCGCGCTGGTCTTTGCGGCTGGGGCGCTGATCGGCTCAGGGTAGGGCGGTAAGGTTCGCAGGCCGCCCCGAGGCTGGGCAAGGCGGACGGCGGAACCGGCACGGCGGTTCGCGCGTTCGCAGGCAATATCCTTCAGTACGGGACTGACGCCATGCTCTACACCATTCTCATCATCCTCCTGATCCTGCTGATCATCGGCGCCCTGCCGCGCTGGGGCCATTCCGCCAACTGGGGCTACGGGCCGTCGGGCGTGCTGGGCGCGATCCTGGTGATCCTGCTGATTCTGATCCTGATCGGCGCCGTCTGACGCGCAGCCGGGC
>JAHELH010000002.1:14352-40079 GCA_024644285.1 Paracoccaceae bacterium
CGGCGCGGCGAAAACGCGGTTCTTCAGCGACGCCGCCGCGGCGGCGCTGACGAAATTCGTTTTCTACTTCGCGCTGTCCGCGATGCTGTTTCGGTTCTCCGCGAACCTAAGCTTCGGCGATGTCTTCGACCTGCGGTTCATGGGGGTCTATCTGTGGGCCACCGCCTTCGTCTACCTGGTCGCCAACGCGGTGGCGCTGTGGCGCCGGCTGCCGGTGGCAGAGGCGGCGGTGGAATCGCAATGCGCGGTGATCGGCAATATCGGTTTTCTCGGCATCCCGATGCTTGCGCTGCTGATGGGAGAGCGGGCCGTCGGCTACATCATGATGATGCTGGCGGTGGATTTGCTGATCTTCGGAACCTTGATCGTGGTGCTGATCACCGGCAGCCGGGACCAAAGCGTCTCGTGGCGCACCTTGCGGACGGTTGGCAAGGGCATCGTCACCAACCCGATGCTGGTCGCGATCTTCCTGGGGTTTTCCTGGTCGGCGCTCGATTGGCCGATTCCGACCCCGATCAACGAATTCCTCGCCCTGCTGGGCAATGCCGCCACGCCCGGCGCGCTGTTCGCCATCGGCGCCTCGCTGGCCAGCAAGTCCGCAGAGAGGATGCACGTCGCGGGCTGGCTGTCTTTTGCCAAGCTGGTGTTGCACCCTGGCTTCGTGGCGCTGGCGGTGCTGGTGGTCTGGCCGCTGGAGCCATACGCCGCGGCGGTGATGATCGCGTCCTCGGCATTGCCGACGGCGGGCAACATCTTCATGCTGGCGCAGCATTACGGGGTTGCGCCGCAACGCGTTTCCGCCACCATCCTGATCTCGACGGCGGCGTCGATCGTCACGGTGTCGCTGGTTCTGGCGTGGCTGGCGGCCCAGGGCGCATTCTGAGCGGAGGGACGATGAAAACGGTTTCGGAGAATGCCTGTTTCGGCGGCGTGCAGGGGGTCTATTCGCACGAGGCCGAGACCACGAATTGCGAGATGACCTTTGGATTGTTCCTGCCGGCCGAGGCGGCACAGGGGCCGGTGCCGGTGCTGTGGTATCTGTCCGGGCTGACCTGCACCCACGAGAACGCGATGGTGAAGGCCGGCGCGCAGGGCTGGGCCGCCCGGCACGGTCTCGCGCTGGTGTTCCCCGACACCTCGCCGCGCGGCGCAGGCGTCGCCGACGACGAGGCGTTCGACCTGGGACAGGGCGCCGGGTTCTATGTGAACGCAACGCAGGATCCGTGGCGCAAGCATTTCCGGATGTGGGACTACGTCGCCGACGAGTTGCCGCGATTGCTTTTCAACGGCTTCGAGCTCGACGAAGAGCGCCAGGCGATCACCGGGCACTCGATGGGCGGACACGGGGCGCTGACCCTGGCCATGGGCTTGCCCGGGCGGTTCGCGTCCGTATCGGCCTTCTCTCCGATCTGCCATCCGACGCAAAGCGACTGGGGACGCAAGCAGTTCACGGCCTATCTCGGCACGGATCAGTCGGGCTGGACAGGCCATGACGCCAGCTTGCTGATGGCCGAACATGGCTTCGGCGGTCCGGTCCTCATCGACACCGGCACCCGGGATCAGTTCATCGACCTGTTGATGCCCGAGGCGCTGGCCGCCGCGATCGCTACGCGCCGTCAGCCGGCGGAGTTTCGGATGCAGCCGGGCTATGATCACAGCTACTTCTTCGTCGCCACCTTCATGCGTGATCACATCAAGTTTCACGCCGACGCGCTCAGAGACTGACATACCGTGAGTACACCAGGTGCAAAGGCGCGGTTGGGGATGATTTCGTCGCTCCAGCCTGCTTGCGGCCGGCTCCGGCATACGGTCTATCCGTGGCCGATCTGCCAGTATCGACACTGTTTCGGCCTGAATCGCCAGAACGGGATCACGCAGCTTTCCTCGGCCCGGGCCAAGCGCCCGATCGTCAGTGCCGGCCTATGATCTACGTCGACGCCGATGCCTGCCCGGTCAAGCCCGAGATCGAGGCCGTGGCCACGCGCCTGGGACAGCACGTCGTCATGGTTTCGAACGGCGGCCTGCGGCTGTCACGCAACCCTCTGGTGGACATGGTATTTGTCTCTCACGGTCCGGATGAAGCGGACAAGTGGATCGCAGAGCGAGTGGGGTCGGGCGATGTCGTGATCACAAACGACATTCCCCTGGCCGCGAAATGCGTTGCCGCCGGCGCCCGCATTCTGAGGCCCAACGGAGAGGAACTGACCCAAGCCAATATCGGCAACGTCCTCGCGACGCGCGACTTGATGGCCGACCTGCGCGCCGCCGATCCCTTCCGGCAGGGCGGCGGGCGCCCGTTTTCCAAAGCCGACCGGTCGCGGTTTCGCGAGGCATTGGACCGGGTGCTGCGGAACGCCGCCCGGGATGCCTGATTCCCGTTTGACCGGCCCCGCGCTTTGCCTCACCTGTAGGTGGTAGCAGAGGGGACGCTCATGGACATCGAGGCGGTGATCTTCGACATCGGCAACGTGCTGGTCGAGTGGCGGCCGGAGCGCGCTTTCGACGCACTCATCGGCGAAACCCGGCGCCGCGCGTTGTTCGCCGATGTCGACCTCGCCGCGATGAACGCGCGGGTCGATCTGGGCGAGGAGATCGCGGACGTGGTGGCTGAAACCGCGGCAAGGCATCCGCATTACCACGACGAAATCCTGCTCTGGCACCGGCATTGGGCCGACATGCTGCAGCCCGAGATCCCGCAAAGCGCCAGACTGTTGCGCGCGCTGCGACGTCGCGGTGTCCCCGTCTACGCGCTGTCGAATTTCGGCGCATCGACCCTGTGCCTGGCCGAAACTGCCTTCCCCGTGCTCACCGAGTTCGACCGGCGCTTCATTTCCGGCCATATGGGCGTGATCAAGCCCGACGCGGCGATCTACGCGGCGGTCGAGCAGGAAACAGGGCACGATCCCCGGACCCTGTTCTTCACCGACGACCGGCCGGAGAACGTCGCGGCGGCGGCAGAGCGGGGCTGGCAGGTGCATCTCTTCGACGGGCCGGAGGGCCTGCAGCAGCGGCTGATGGCCGAGCGTCTGCTGCAGGCCGAGGATCTTGCCGAATGATCTGGCCGTCCCTGATCCTGCTGACCCTGGCCGGTGCCCTGCCGTTTGTCTCCGAACGCCGCAAACCCGACATGGACGACGGCATCCGCAGCCGCGCCTCGGGGCAATTCGCGATGCTGTCGGACGGCATGACGCATTACCAGTGGCACGGGCCCAAGGGCCGGCCCGTCCTGGTCTGCATCCACGGCCTGACGACCCCCAGTCAGGTCTTTCGCCCGCTCATTCCCGGCCTCGTCGATATGGGGTTCCACGTCCTGACCTACGACCTGTACGGACGCGGATACTCCGACCGGCCGCGCGGCGCACAGACGCGGCATTTCTTCATTCGCCAGCTGCGCGACCTGTTGAAATATCAGGGGGTCGAGGGCGACGTCACGCTGCTGGGGTATTCCATGGGCGGAAGCATCGCCACGGTGTTCGCCTACGAAGAGCCCGAGCGGCTGCGAAGGCTGATCCTGCTGGCGCCCGCCGGCCTGCTGCACGCGCCCGGACCGTTGGCAGAGATTGCCCGAAAGGTTCCCGGCCTCGGCGACTGGCTGATGCTGAGCCTCGGCGGCTGGTCGCTGCGGCGCGCGGCCGCTGGCAGCCTTGCGCATGGCTCGGCCGTCCGGTCGCTGACGCAAGGCCAACCAGACGAAACCCGGCTGCGCGGCTATCTGCCCGCAGTTCTGTCTTCGCAGCGCAACATGCTGGCGGAGGTTCTGGAGGAAGAGCATGGCGCTTTGGCAAAGCTGCGGCTGCCGGTGCACGCGATCTGGGGCGAGCGCGACACCGTGATCCCGATCCAGGCGCTGGCCAGGCTGGCCGACTGCAACCGGTCGGCGCGCCAGACCGTGGTCGCGGGCGCCGGGCACGAGATTGCCGTGACGCATGCCAGGCAGGTGCTGGATGCCATCGCCGAAGGGTTAGACGGCTGACACCGTACGCAACCTCAAGGGCTGTTCGCGGACCGGCAGATGCACGATGGCGCTGAAGGCCCCCACGCCGACGCCAACCCACCACACTGCGGTGTAGTCGCCGTAAAGGTCATAGAGCCGCCCGCCAAGCCAGACGCCGACAAAGGACCCCAGCTGGTGACTGAAAAAGATGATCCCGTATAGCGTCCCCATATAACGCAGCCCGTAGATATAGCCGATCAGACCAGAGGTCAGCGGCACCGTGGCGAGCCACAGCGCGCCCATGGCGACCGAGAACAGGATGACCGACGTCGGGGTGATCGGCAGCAGGATGAACACCGCCGAGACAAGCGTGCGCAGGGTATAGATACCGGCCAGCAGGTACTTTTTCGTGAACCGCTTGCCCAGCCAGCCCGCATAGAGCGTGCCCGCGATGTTCGCCACGCCGATCAGCGAAATCGCCACCGCCCCCAGCGCCGAGGTCGAGGTGACGCCGATCGCCGCCAGGGTGCCCGAGGGGTCGATGGCACCGCACATCTCGGTCACCATCGCCGGGAAGTGCGCGGTGATGAATGCCAGCTGGTAGCCGCACGAGAAGAAGCCGAGGAAGATCAAGGTGAACGAGGGATCGCGGAACGCCTTGTTCAGGATGCGCCCGAGCGAGTCTTCCAGTTCCGCCGAACTCGCGGCCTCAGTGCCGCGGATCATCGGCAGGAACAGCAGCGCCGCCATGATCAGGCCCGCGAAGACCAGGAACACGCCCTGCCAGGGCATTATCGTCAGCAGCCATTCCGCCAGCGGCGGCCCGGCAACCTGGCCCGCCGATCCCGCGGCGGTGATGATCGCCAGCGCCATCGAGCGGTTCTCGTCGCTCGCCGCGCGCCCCACCACCGCCAGCAGCACGCCAAAGCCGGTGCCGGCGATGCCGAAGCCCACCAGCACCTCCAGCGCCCAGTGCTGCGCCGGGGTGAAGGCATAGGCCGAAAGGCCGAGACCCACCGCATACAACACCGCGCCAAGCACCAGTGCCTTTCGGTCGCCGAATTTTTCTGCGAAGGCGCCGAACAGCGGCTGGCCGATGCCCCAGGCCAGGTTCTGAATCGCGATGGCCATGGAAAAATCGGCTCTAAGCCAGCCGAATTCCTCTGCGATCGGGATTTGAAACACGCCAAAGCTGGACCGGATCGCGAAGTTGATCAGGATGATGAAACACCCACCCACCAGGACAGGCGTTATCAGCGATGCGCGCTCCGAGCTCATCGGCCCCTCCAGACAGCCGCGCGACGTAACGGCAAATCACGCTCTGCGTCAAATCGAATATCGTGCGGGGTCGCATCAGCTTTTCTTATCTAACCTTGCGCCCTATTGCTGGGCCATGGCCGAAACGCTGCACGAGATCTACGACCGCCTGGTCAGCGAGGGGACGCTGACCGCCGATCCGGCGCAGCATGCGATGTTGCCGGTGCTGGAGCGGATCCGGGCCTATTTCGAGAACGTGCCCAGCCGCAAGGGCCTGCGCGGCCTGTTCGCCAAGCCGCCCGCGCCGCCGAAAGGCGCCTACCTTTGGGGCGGGGTCGGGCGCGGCAAGTCGATGCTGATGGACCTGTTCTACGACCATGCCCCCGTCGCCAAGAAACGCAGGGTCCACTTCCACGCCTTCATGCAGGAAATCCACGCCGGGATGCACGCCGCGCGGCAGACGGGCGTGGACGATGCCCTGAAACCCGTGGCCGAGAAGGTGGCCGAGGACGTGCGGCTGCTGTGCTTCGACGAGATGCAGATCACCGACATCACGGACGCGATGATCGTGGGGCGTCTCTTCGAGGTGTTATTCGCGGCGCAGGTTGTGGTGGTAACGACGTCGAACCGGCCGCCGGACGACCTGTACAAGGACGGGCTGAACCGCGGGCTGTTCCTGCCCTTCATCAAGCTGATCAAGGAAAAGATGGTGGTGCACCATCTGCAATCCCCGACAGATTACCGGCAGGACAGGCTCGCGGGCTCGGATGTCTATTTCCATCCCGCGAACGCAAAGGCGCGCCAGGCCATCGACGCTCTGTGGCAGGACCTGACCGGCGGCGACTGGGATTCTCTTACTTTGACCGTCAAGGGGCGCGCGGTGGTGCTGCCCGGGTACAAAAACGGCGTCGCGCGTGTGCCGTTCTGGGAAATGTGCGGACGGCCATTGGGGCCCGCGGATTACCTGGCGGTGGCAGAGGCGGTTCGGGTGCTGATCCTGGAAGAGGTGCCGCGGCTCAGCCGGTCGAATTTCAACGAGGCGAAGCGGTTCGTGACCCTGATCGACGCCCTCTACGAGGCGCGCGTCCAGCTGATCATGTCTGCGGCCGACGTGCCCGAGCGGCTGTATATCGAGGGCGAAGGCACCTTCGAATTCGAGCGCACCGCCAGCCGCCTGCGCGAGATGCAAAGCGAGGACTGGCGCCGGCAGCACGATTGAGCCTTCCGGGTGAATAACTAAGCGCTTAGATTCAAGCCACAGAAAGGCCTGAGCGATGGCAGATAGCGTGTTGGCCCATGAACCGATCGTCCGCGGGGCCATCTTTCTTGCGGTTCTACTCGGCATGGCGGTCTGGGAGCTCTCCGCCCCCCGTCGCCGCCGCGAGATCCCGCGCCTGTTGCGCTGGTCGAACAACATCGCGCTTGTGGTGATCGACACGATCCTGCTGCGGGTGACATTCCCGGTGCTGGCGGTCGGCGCCGCGGTGCTGGCAGAAGAACGAGGCTGGGGCCTGTTCCACGCCCTCGAGGTGCCGGTCCTGCTGGCCGGGGTCCTTGGCTTTCTGGCGCTCGATCTGGCGATCTACCTGCAGCACGTGCTGTTCCACGCGGTGCCGGTCCTGTGGCGGCTGCACCGCATGCATCACGCCGACCTGGAATTCGACGTCAGCACCGGGCTGCGCTTTCATCCGGTCGAAATCCTGCTGTCCATGGGCATCAAGCTTGGCGTTGTCGCGGCGCTGGGTCCGCCCGCGCTGGCCGTCCTGGTCTTCGAGGTGGTGCTGAACGCAACGTCGCTGTTCAACCACTCCAACGTGCGGCTGGGCGGGGCAGACAGGATAGTCCGCCTGTTTGTCGTCACGCCCGACATGCACCGGGTGCACCACTCGGTGCGGCCCAGCGAGACCAACCGCAATTTCGGCTTCAACTTGCCCTGGTGGGACCGGCTGTTCGGCACCTACACGGCGCAGCCCCGCGACGGGCACGAGGGCATGACCATCGGACTCGGCGAGTTCCGCACCCGCCGCGATCTCTGGCTTGACCGCATGCTTCTGCAACCTTTCCGCAAAGGATCCAGGGGCATGTTCGGCGGCGTGGATCGGGACTGAATCATGCGCGCCTTCGTGGCCATCGATTTGCCGGACGAGGTGCGGTCGGTACTCGAGGACGTTCAGGACGATGTGCCCGTGGGACGGCTGATGACGCCCGAAACGCTGCATCTGACGCTGGCGTTTCTGGGGGAACAGCCGCGCGACCTGCTGGCGGCGGTCGACGAAGAACTGGCGCGGATCAGGGCCGCCCCCTTCGAGGTGCAGCTGCATGGGCTCGGCACCTTCGGCAACCGCCGGCCATCGGTGTTGTGGGCCGGGGTCAAGCCGCAGCCGGCCCTCGGCGCTCTGCGCGAGCGGGTACGCGGCGCGGTGCGCCGGGCCGGGCTCGAATTGCCGCGCGAGCGATTCCGTCCGCATGTGACGCTGGCGCGGTTTTCGGCCCGGGTGGGGGCGGAAGAACTGGAACGCCTGCGCCGGTTCCTGGAACGGTTCGGCGATGTCGGGCTGCCGGGGTTCGAGGTGAAAAAGGTGACGCTGTTCCACTCGCGGTGGCTGTCCGACGGCGCGGTGCACGACGTGCTGGAAGAGTATCCGCTCACATCCGGGCGGGATGCGCCCGGTGTCCGGCCCTCGCGGTAACGCCAGGCCTCGGAACCGGTCACACCGCAGCGCGGGTGGCACGGGCAGCGTAACAGCCCTGCGCCGCGTGGTGGATATGCGCCTCGGCAATCCCGGGATCCGCGAGCATCGCCTCCAGCGCCGCCGCCAGGTCGCGCCCATCGACAACGTCCGCCGCCCGCAACATGTGATCCGCACCGAAGCCGCGCAGGGAAAGAAGCCGCCGGGTCAGCATCTCGGGCACTTCTCCCGGCGCCGGTTGCGCGGTCTCCGCAGCCGCCCGCACATAGATCGCATGGCTGGCGCGATAAGGCGTTTCAGCCGGCATAGAGACGAAATTCACCAGGATCAGGGTCTCACCGACCTTCGCGTCCCGCAGGCTGACACGGCAGGGATAACCCGGGCTGGCATCGGCGGTCACGCGGCGCGCCTTGCGCGACAGCAGCGTGGTATCGGACATCGCGTGCAGGTCGGCGAAATCCGCGGCGGGCAGGGCGTGAATGCGGAACGTCATGACGGGCGCCTCCTTTCGCACGATCCTCGCAAGGAAGAGGGCGACAGGCGACCCGGAACCTGCGGGATCAACCGTTGTCGCGCAGGACGTGACCGGCGAGATAAAGCGAACCGCAAATCAGGATACGGGTAGCGGGCTCGGCGGCCGAAATCGACGTCACCGCATCCAGGACCGAGGGCGCCGTTTCCGCCGCCAGCCCCGTCCGCAAGGCGGCATCGCGTGTCTCCTCGGCGCTGAGAGTGGCCGATTCGCCTGGAATAGACACTGATTTCAAGCTCCGGGCGATACCCGCCAGGGGTCGCAGGTAGCCGCTTACATCCTTGGTGTTCAGCATCCCGCAAACCAGATGCAGCGGCTTGTCCCGCATCGACTCGAGCGTTCTCGCGAGCGTTTCGCCGGCCGCGGGGTTGTGGCCGCCGTCAAGCCACAGCTCCGCCGGTCCGGCCGCTTCGACCAGCGGCCCCCGTGTCAGGCGCTGCATCCGCGCGGGCCATTCCGCGTTCTGCATCGCCGCCTCGCACGCGGTGTCTCCAAATCCCAATCTCCGCAGCGCGGCAATCGCGATGCCCGCGTTGTCGACTTGATGCGGTCCGATCAGAGCCGGCAGCGGCAGGTCGAGAAGACCGGTTTCATCCTGATACACCAGCCGTCCGCGTTCCTCGGTTATATGCCAGTGCTGGCCGTGAACCTGCAGGGGGGCGCCAAGCCGGGCGGCGAGTTCCTCGATTACCTCCAGCGCCGCCTCGTCCTGGCGTCCGACGATGCAGGGCACGCCGCGCTTCAGGATGCCCGCCTTCTCGGCGGCGATCAGCGGCAGGGTGTCGCCGAGATACCCCTGATGGTCGAGCGAGACAGGCGTGATCACAGTCACAGCGGGTCTTGCGATCACGTTGGTCGCATCCAGCCGCCCGCCCAGGCCGACCTCCAGCAGGGCGTAATCGGCCGGCGATCTGGCAAAGGCCAGCAGCGCGGCGCAGGTTGTGATCTCAAAGTATGTAATTGGAATCCCGCCATTCGCGGCCTCGCATTCGTCCAGAACCGCGGTCAGCTCGGCCTCCGAGATCAACGCGCCGGCGACACGGATTCGCTCGTGAAACCGCGCCAGATGCGGCGAGGTATAGGCGTGAACCCGTTTCCCCGCGCCTTCCAAGCCAGCGCGCATCATCGCCAGCACCGACCCCTTGCCGTTGGTGCCTGCGATGTGGATCACCGGGGGCAGCTTGCGCTCGGGATGGTCCAGCGCGACCAGCAAGCGCCAGACCCGGTCCAGCGTCAGGTCGATGAGCTTCGGATGCAGCGACATCATCCGCGAGAGGATGACATCGGATGTGTCGGCGCTCACCCCTTGGCGGCCCCGGCAGGCTGTTTCTCGGCGTCCGGGCTGGGCGCTGCGGCGGTCTTCTTGCCGGTGTCGGCCTTGACCTCTTCGCCCGCGGGATCGGGCGGCGGTAGGTCTCCCTTCACCGCCGGGCCCCGTCCGGTGAGCATGCGGACGATGGTGATCAACTCGTCGCGCAGTGCCTTGCGGTGGGTCACCCGGTCGAGCATTCCGTGGTCCAGCAGGTACTCTGCGCGCTGAAACCCTTCGGGCAGCTTCTCGCGGATCGTCTGTTCGATCACGCGCGGACCGGCAAAGCAGATCAGCGCGTTCGGCTCTGCAATATGGATGTCGCCCAGCATCGCGTAACTGGCGGTCACGCCGCCCGTGGTCGGATGGGTCAGCACGACGATATAGGGCAACCCAGCCTCTTTGAGCATCTCGACCGCCACCGTGGTGCGCGGCATCTGCATCAGCGACAGGATCCCCTCCTGCATGCGCGCGCCGCCGGCGGCGGAAAACAGGATCAGCGGGACCTTTGCCTTCACTGCCGCCTCTGCCGCGGCGATGATCGCGTTGCCGACGAACATCCCCATCGAGCCGCCCATGAAACTGAAATCTTGCGCGGCCGCGACGATGGGCGTTCGCCCGATCTCGCCCCTGGCAACCAGCATCGCCTCGGGTTCCCCGGTCTCGCGCTGGGCGGCCTTCATCCGGTCGGGATACTTCTTCTGATCGCGGAAATGCAGCGGATCTGTGATCGGCGCGGGCACCTTGATCTCGGCGAAGGTTCCATTGTCGAAAAGCGCCGTGAACCGCTCTCGCGGGGTGATCGCCATGTGGTGATCACAACTGGTGCAGACGTTCAGGTTATCCTTCAGCTCGCGATGAAACAGCATGGTTCCGCATTCGGGGCACTTCGACCACAGGTTCTCGGGGACTTCGCGCCGTGAGAACAGCGAATTGATCTTGGGACGGACGAAGTTCGATATCCAGTTCATCGCGGGGTCCAAAGTTGTGGCGCGGTGCTTGGCGTCAGATACGCCCCGCGCTGCGCAAATGCAATCAGCGCCGCACGGCGCGCCGGACAAGCGCCCATGCCAGCGCCAGCACTGCAAGGTCCAAAATCACCAAGAGCGGCACGACGGCCGGCTCGTCGGCGCCGTAGGGCGTGGTGAACAGCGACAGTCCCGACAGGGTGCCCGGCATCGACAGGAACAGCAGGGCCATCAGGTTATTTGCGAAGTGGAAACCCCAGGCAGCGCCGATGCTGCCTGTGACCAGCGTCAGATCCGCGGCGATCAGCCCGAACACGCCGGCCGCCATCATCAGCAGCCAGACATTGTCTCCGGCCGTCGCGGGATCGAAATGCACCGCCCCGAAGATCACCGCGGGCAGCACCAGCCAAAGCAGCGGACTGCGGAACCGCGCGGCGAGTTGCTGCTGCAGGTAGCCGCGGAACAGCAGTTCTTCGGCCCCGGTCTGCACCAGGATCCCGACCAGCGCCACCGGCAGCAGCCGCAGCCACAGGGACCGGTCGGCATTGGGCACGGCGTCAAAGCCCCAAGCCCAGATGAAGGTGCCCAGAACGTAGACGACCGCGACCAGCGACGCGGCCAGGACGAAATCGCGAATCACCACCGGCGCGCGGCCGAACAGCGATCCCGCGCTGCGCCGGTGCAGCCACCGCACCGCCAGCATCGCGCCCAGCGCCATGCCGAAGAACGAATACAGCAGGACCAGCGCGCCGAACGGCGTCTCGCCCTTCAGAATGGGCCGGGACCAGGAACGGATGTCGCCCGACCCGGTCAGCGTCCAGGCGCTCCAGAGCACCCCGGTGACCCAGATGGTATAGACCAGGATGCAGAGCATCAGACCAAGCAGCAGCCGCCACAGCTGCGGCCGGCGCATGGCCGGTGCGACATAGGACCGGAAAGGCGGGGGATAGGGCTGCGTCTCCATCGCCGGCACGCTAACCGGGCGGCGCGGTCTGGGCAATCCGGCGGCGGCGCAATCGCGCGGCGGTGTGCTTGTGTCGCCTGCCAAGCTGACCTATTCCGTCAGCCAAAGCCGCACGGGGGATGGAAGCATGCTCAAGCAGAAGTACGATAAGTCCAGGCTGCCCAGCCGCCACGTGACCGAGGGTCCGGCCCGGGCGCCGCACCGGTCGTACTACTACGCGATGGGCATGGACGACGCCGAAATCGCGCAGCCCTTCGTCGGTGTCGCCACCTGCTGGAACGAGGCAGCCCCCTGCAACATCTCGCTGAACCGGCAGGCACAGGCCGTCAAGCTGGGTGTCAAGACCGGCGGCGGCACGCCGCGCGAATTCACCACCATCACCGTCACCGACGGCATCGCCATGGGGCACGAGGGGATGCGGTCGTCTCTGGCCAGCCGCGAGGCGATCGCCGACACGGTGGAACTGACCATGCGCGGCCATTGCTACGACGCCATCGTCGGGCTCGCGGGTTGCGACAAGTCGCTGCCCGGGATGATGATGGCGATGGTGCGGCTCAACACGCCGTCGGTCTTCATCTATGGCGGCTCGATCCTGCCGGGGCGGCTCGACGGCCGCGACGTCACCGTGCAGGACGTATTCGAGGCGGTGGGCCAGCACCAGGCCGGCAACATGTCTGACGAGGCTCTGCGGACACTGGAGCGCGTGGCATGCCCGTCTGCCGGGGCCTGCGGCGGCCAGTTCACCGCCAACACCATGGCCTGCGTGTCCGAGGCGATCGGTCTGGCACTGCCGAATTCCTCCGGCGCGCCGGCACCCTACGAATCGCGCGATCACTACGCCATCGCCAGCGGCGAAGCCGTGATGATGCTGATCGAAAAGAACATCCGCGCCCGCGACATCGTGACCCGCAAAAGCCTCGAGAACGCCGCCCGCGTGGTGGCCTGCACCGGCGGCTCGACCAATGCCGGGCTGCACCTGCCGGCCATGGCACACGAGGCGGGGATCGAGTTCTTCCTCGACGACGTCTGCGCGATCTTCCGCGACACGCCCTATTTCGTCGATCTGAAACCGGGCGGCCAATTCGTCGCCAAGGACCTCTACGAAGCCGGCGGCGTCCCGGTGGTGATGAAGGAATTGCGCAAGGCGGGACTGATCCACGAGGATTGCATCACCGCCACCGGGCGCTCGATCGGTGAGGAGATCGACCTTGTGACGCGCGAGGCCGATGGCCGGGTGATCTATCCGTCGAACACACCGATCACCAAGACCGGCGGCGTCGTCGGGCTCAAGGGCAACCTGGCGCCCGAGGGCGCTATCGTGAAGGTCGCCGGCATCGCGCCGGAAAACCAGGTCTTCACCGGCCCGGCGCGGGTCTTCGAATGCGAAGAGGACGCCTTCGAGGCGGTCAAGGCGCGGCAGTACAAGGAAGGCGAGGTGATCGTCATCCGCAACGAGGGCCCCTCGGGCGGGCCGGGCATGCGCGAGATGCTGGCGACCACGGCGGCCCTGTCCGGTCAGGGCATGGGCAAGAAGGTGGCGCTGATTACCGACGGCCGGTTTTCCGGCGCCACCCGCGGCTTCTGCGTGGGTCATGTCGGGCCCGAGGCGGCGCATGGCGGACCCATCGCCTTGCTGCGGGACGGCGATTCAATCACAATCGACGCTATCGAGGGCGCACTGACAGTCGATCTCAGCGACGACGAGTTGAACGCGCGCAAGGCGGACTGGAAAGGTCCGCGCGAAACCATCTATGCTTCCGGCGCGCTGTGGAAATACGCCCAGCTAGTCGGAGCGACTTACAAGGGCGCGGTCACCCATCCCGGAGGGCAGGCGGAACGTCATGTATACATGGACCTTTAGAAAATCGCTCGCCGCGCTGGCGACAGTCGCAGGCCTCACCGGTTGCACCGAGGCGCCTGACGTGACCGCGGCCGGTTTCGGTTTCGCCCGCACCGCGCCGCAGACGATCGCGGTCGCGAACCGGTCGGTGGTGATTGGCGGACCGCCCGGCTACTGCATCGACCGCCCCGGCAGCAAGCTGGGCGGCGACACCGCTTTCGTCGTGTTGGCCAGCTGTGCCACGATCGCTCGCGATCCAGAGCTTGGGCGGCCGGGCGCCTTCGGCCTGCTGACGGCGTCGGTCGACAAGGAAGAGGCCGACGGACCCGGCCTGCTGTCCTCGCCCGAGGCGCTGGAAGCATTGCTGACCTCGGAGAACGGGCGGGCGGCGCTGGCGCGCGACGGGCGCGCGGACTCGGTGCAGATCCTCGACCTGTTGCGGCAGGACGACGCCATCCTGATCCACCTGCGCGATACCAGTCAGGCCCAACTGGCGGGCGTCGAGAACACCTATTGGCGCGGATTGACCGATCTCAACGGGCGGCTGGTGACGATATCCGTCGTCAGCTTCGCCGAAAGGCCGCTGTCAGCGGATCAGGGACTGGCGACGCTGCGCGCCTTCCTGGCTCGGATCCGCGCCGAAACGCCGGTGCGAACCGCTGCGAATTAGACCGATCTTAATCCGGCAGCGGGAAAAGGGGTGGTCTGTATCGCGATTGAATGAAACAGATCGTTTCTGATACGGATACAATCTCGGGTACCGAGCGGGATCGGCGGGGCGATGGCGCGGCTGTTAGGCAGGTTGATCGACGGTGTGTTCCACAGGCGCATCCTGCGGCGGTGGGGCCGTGTCGCCCGTGATGCCGAAACGCTCGACATGCACACGCTCAGCACGCTGCGGCGAAGGGCGCGCGAGATACGCCGCCGCCTGGACCGCGTCATCTACGTCGCCGAGGGCCGCCTGACGCTGCCCGCGGTAGGCTCGAACGCCATCCTCAAGCCGCTCTACACCGACTGGTCCTACCGCCCCGAATTGTGGCGCGGGCCGATCAGCCCGCTGGGCATGGTGGCGGTCGAAAGCAAGACCGAGTACGGCGGCGAGGTGAAGGTGTTCCACGATTGCCGGATCACCGAACTCACCCTGCGCCAGATCCGGAACACCCGCGAAAGCGACCTGGCGCCCTACGGGTTGCGGATGGACGTGTTCCGCTTCGACGGCAGCTTTCTATCGCTGGTGGTCGAGCTGCCGGACAGCGCCGTGAAAGGCCTGGAAAAGCGCCACCTGGTACGCCTCACGACGGTGGTGGAGGTCGAGAAACCGCTAGAAATCTTCGCTCGGCTCAACATCAAGCATGGCCCCAACGTCGAGCAGATCGTGCGCGAGCTGCCGCTGGGCTCCGACGAGGTCATGGTCGAATTCGACCTGGCCTATACCAAGCTGAACGAGAAGCGGGTCGAACGCATGTGGCTGGATCTGATCTTCGAGGGAGCCGAGATGAACCAGATCATTCTGCGCGACGTGTCCCTCACCCGTCGCCCGCGGGCCGAAGTCTGAAAGGGAAAAGCGGATGTCCGATTTGTCGCTGGTCAAGACACGCATTCAGGCCGGTATCTGGGAGGGCGTGCTGAGTGGCGGCATGGACAACGGCATGACCCCCGAGATCGAGGTGTTTCACCTCGACCAGCCGGTCAAGACCGTCGCCGTCACGCCCGACAGCCGCGCGCCCGGCACCTGGACCGTCAAGATCGCGATCCCCCCGGACCTGCTGTCGGACGGTGTGCAGACCTTCGTGATACGCGACGCGCTGGAAGGCGAGACGCTGGGCAGCTTCTCGGTGGTGACCGGGGAGCCGCTGGAGGACGATATCCGCGGCGAGATCGACCTGTTGCGGGCAGAGCTGGACATGCTGAAACGTGCCTTCCGCCGGCATTGCCTGGAAACGATGTAGCGGAACCGGATGACGCTGCGTTGCGGATGACAACGGCGATCCGCTTGCGCATGGTCCGACCAATTTCCATAGGACGCTGACCATGCCGCACTATTCCCGCCTTCTGGCCCCGCTCGACCTGGGATTCAGCACGCTGAAGAACCGCGTGTTGATGGGCTCGATGCATACCGGTCTCGAGGAAACCCGCGACTGGAACCGCGTCGCCACCTTCTATGCCGAACGCGCCGAGGGCGAGGTCGGGCTGATGGTCACCGGCGGCATGGCGCCGAACCGCGAGGGCGGCGTCTTTCCCGGCGCGGCCGGGCTGTACTCCGACACCGACATCGCCAACCACCGCATCGTCACCGACCGGGTTCACGATGCGGGCGGCAAGATCGCGATGCAGATCCTGCATGCGGGC
This sequence comes from Paracoccaceae bacterium, assembly GCA_024644285.1. Lineage (GTDB taxonomy): Bacteria > Pseudomonadota > Alphaproteobacteria > Rhodobacterales > Rhodobacteraceae > JAHELH01. The sequence goes on from JAHELH010000002.1 coordinate 30,196, forward strand.
CGCTACGCCTATTCGCCCGACTGCGTCGCCCCCAGCCCCGTGAAGTCTCCGATCTCGCCGTTTCCGCCGAAAGAGCTGGACGAGGACGGCATCGAGAAACAGATCGCCGACATTGTCACCGCCGCCGCCCGTGCCCGCGAGGCCGGCTATGACGGGGTCGAGGTGATGGGCTCCGAGGGCTATTTCCTCAACCAGTTCCTGGTCACCCACACCAACAAGCGCACCGACCGCTGGGGCGGGTCCTACGAGAACCGGATGCGCCTGCCGGTCGAGGTCGTGCGCCGCTGCCGCGCGGCGGTGGGCGACGAATTCATCATCATCTACCGCCTCAGCATGATCGACCTGATCCCCGACGGCTCGACCTGGGACGAGGTGGTGCAACTGGCGAAGCGGATCGAAACGGCCGGCGCCACGATCATCAACACCGGCATCGGTTGGCACGAGGCGCGCATCCCGACCATCGCCACATCCGTCCCGCGCCGGGCCTTTACCTGGGTGACGAAAAAGCTGATGGGCGAGGTCGGCATCCCGATCATCACCTCGAACCGGATCAACACCCCGGAGGTGGCCGAGCAGGTGCTGGCGGACGGCTGCGCCGACATGGTGTCGATGGCGCGGCCCTTCCTGGCCGATTCGCAGTTCGTGAAGAAAGCCATGAACCGGCAGGCGAACCTGATCGCTCCCTGCATCGCCTGCAACCAGGCCTGCCTCGATCACACCTTCAACGGCAAGTTGTCCTCCTGCCTCGTCAATCCGCGCGCCTGTCACGAGACCGAATTGCTCTACCAACCGGCGGGAACGCCGAAATCCGTCGCCGTGGTGGGCGCCGGTCCCGCCGGACTGTCGACGGCGCTGGTCGCGGCGGAGCGCGGGCACCGCGTGGTTCTCTTCGATGCCGACGACCGCATCGGCGGCCAGCTGAACATGGCGCGGGTGATCCCGGGCAAGGAAGAGTTCCACGGGCTCGTCGACTGGTACGACGCGGCGCTCGAGTCCGCCGGCGTCGAGAGGCGGCTGGGCACCCGGGCCGACGTCGCGGCGCTGACGGGATTCGACGAGGTGATCGTCGCCACCGGCGTGCTGCCGCGCGATCCGCAAATCGACGGCCAGGACGCACCGAACGTCGTCAGCTACGTCGACGTCCTGCGCGGCGGCGCCAGGGTCGGCGCCCGCGTGGCGATCATAGGCGCCGGCGGCATCGGCTTCGACGTGGCCGAATACCTGGTGCACGAAGGAACCAGCCCGACCGAGGATCTGTCGCTGTGGAAAGAGGAATGGGGCGTCGACGACCCCGAGAAGCACCGCGGCGGCGTCGACCCCCAGGGCCCGCAGCCCGAACCGCCGGCCCGCCAGGTCACGCTGCTGCAGCGCAAGGCCTCCAAGCCGGGCAAGGGTCTGGGCAAGACGACCGGCTGGATCCACCGCGCGGCGCTCAAGATGAAGGGCGTGAAGATGGTGGCCGGTGTGAACTACGAACGCATCGACGCGCAGGGCCTGCACGTCAGCTTCGGCGAAGCGCGCGAGCGGCCGACGCTGATCGAAGTTGATACCGTGGTGCTGTGCGCGGGCCAGGTGTCAGAGCGATCGCTGGCCGACCGGCTGGCGGAAACCGGCGTCACGGCGCACGTGATCGGCGGCGCGGACGTTGCCGCTGAACTCGACGCCAAGCGCGCCATCGATCAGGGATGCCGGCTGGCGGCGGCACTCTGACGCCAAATAGCTTTTTGGGTGCGCAAGAGGTGTGTTATGGCTGACTCGGCTTCAACTTAAAGTAATAGGCACGCCATGAGCAATTCTCCCACAGGACCACAATCCATCAAGTCCAGCTACATTCCGTTTCTGCAGAGCGACGGGGTGGAAATCCCGGCCGAGCCGGCCGACATGCCGTTCCGCAAGCTGGCAGAAAGCCTGGAACTGGCCGAGCCCGACAGCGAGAAACCTGTCCTGAACCAGCATCACGTCAGTTCCGTCGCCTTTACAATCGACGCGAGTGGGAAGGCCAGTTTCTTTGCTTCGCTGTTCAGCGGCGAGACCGAGATGCAGCGCGTCGGCGTGGTGCAAGAGGCGAAATCCTTTGCGGTGGTTCAGAAAGACGGCAAGGAGGTCGAGGTCGGTGTTGCGGTTCGCCTTCAGGTCAAGGCGGACAAATTCTCGGCAAGCGCGCAGGTGACGATTCCCAACATCACCGCCGAGGCGCAATTGGGGCTAAGCCGCGCCGACATGGAAATCAGCGTGCGCGGTTTTTCGGGACCGCTCGGAAAGCTCCTGCCGGCCCCGAAATCGGTCGATATCACCAGCTACACCGAGTACCTGGACGCGTTTCGCGAAATTCAGGCGCACGTTTTCTCGGATGCCTCGCGGCAGCATTTCTCGCCCGTCGTACTCGGAGCCTACAAACCGCCGACTGGCTGAAATCCAGGCTATTCGCCTATTGTTTCACTGTTGCTCTGCCTTAGACGATCCCGGCAATTACCCTGATATTGTCGGGACCGCTCCGCATTCCTGCCTGATTTTACCTCGATACCCTCGCCGCAGGGGCCGAGAAAAAAACGAGTACCGGAATGGACAGATTGACGGAAATGGAAGCCTTCGCCACGGTCGTTGACCAGGGCGGCTTCACGGATGCCGCCAAGAAGATGGGCATCTCGAAATCCGCGGTGTCAAAGCACGTTTCGTCGCTGGAGGCCCGTCTCGGCGCCCGGCTGCTGAACCGTACGACGCGCCGCGTCAGCCCCACCGAGATCGGGCTCGCCTACTACGACCGCGCGCGCCGCGTACTGAACGATGCCGGCGAAGCCGACGCGCTGGTCACCTCGATGCAGTCCGAGCCTTCCGGCCTGCTGCGGATCAGTGTCGCCACCGATTTCGGCGTGAATCACTTGTCGCCCGTGCTGGGGGAATTCCTGTCGGATTTCCCGGAAGTCACCGTGAACATGGTGCTGAACAACCGCTATGTGGAACTGATCAGCGAAGGCTTCGACATGGCCGTGCGCATCGGCGAGCTGGAAGACAGCACCCTGCGCGCCCGCAAGCTGACCGAGACCACCAAGCGGATGATCGGCTCGCCGGCCTATTTCCAGAAATACGGCCGGCCGATGAAGATCGACGACCTGAACGACCACAAGCTGCTGCACTATTCCAGCCAGTCCTCGGGCAATGTCTGGAAGCTGACCGCGCCCTCGGGCGAGCGGCGCCAGGTGCGCACCGCCGGCTGGCTTTCCGTCAATGACGGCCAGTCGCTGCTGAACGCAGCGATCAGCGGTCTCGGCATCGCCTATCTGCCCAGCTTCCTCTACGCCGATGCGCTCGAGCAGGGTCTTGTCGAAGAGGCCATCCCCGAGCTGCCGGTCGAAACCCAAGGCATCTATGCGGTCTATCCGCCGGGCCGGTTCACCCAGCCCAAGGTGCGCGCCTTCATCGATTTCCTGGTGCATCACTTCGCCGACAAGGGGCCAGAGAACTGGTAGGTTCGCCAGCCTGACGGCGCAAAACGGTACTACGACGGCGTGTCCCGCGAAGAGACGCCCTACTTGGTCGAGGTGAGTATCACCTCGACCCTTCTGTTTTTGGCGCGGCCCTCGTCGGTCAGGTTGCTGGCGATCGGTGCCAGAAAGCCCACGCCATCAGCGCCGACCTGTCCGCCCGGGATGCCGTAGGCAGACACTAGCCGGTCCGCCACCGATTGCGCCCGGCGCTTCGACAGGGCGATATTGTTTTTCAGCGAGCCGACCGCGTCGGTATGACCGACCAGCATCACCGTGGCGTCCGGCCGGTCCTTCAGGTAGCCGGCAAGTTCCGCCAAAGAGGCGAACTCCGCGTCGCCCAGTTCGGAAGACCCGGTCTTGAACGCCAGGTCTTCCAGCGCGGCGTGGCCCAGCGCCTCCAACTGCTGGCCCACCGCGCCGGTCGGCCGTGGCGTGACCGGCAGACGGATCCCGGAAAGCTCGACCGGGTTGCTAACCGTCGTGACGGGCTCGCCTGCGCCGATCCGGGTCATCTGCACGAATCCGGTGTTGGCGCTGCGCGATACCACGAGGCTGACGAAATCAGCGGCCCCGTCGGTTTCCCGCTTCGCGGTCAGATAGCGGTAATCGCCAAGGTTCACGTGCATGTCCGGTTCCGGCATCACGTCGATCCGGTAGCGGAAATCGAACCCGCCGCAGACCTGTTCCTCGCATTCGAACAGGATGCCATACCCCGCCTCTTCGAGCTGCTGGCGCAGCGGCGCGAGAAGCTGCAGCGTCGTCAGGCCGCCGGTGCCGACCTTCCAGCTTTGCTGATGCATCGCGCCCTCGGCGGTTACCCCCTCGATCGGCCCCTCCTCGAAGGGCGCCAGCGGCAGAAAGTAGCTGTCCTGCGCCACCACCCTTTCTGCAAGCGGCACCGCCACCGCGGGGAATTCCAGCGTCAGCGACAGGCCGGCCGCGGGCACGACAAGCGCCGCGGCGGCTATGGCGGCGCGCCGGATCATCTGGCCAGGGCGTGGTAGTCTTCGTTGGGCCGCATGTCGACGGCAGAGGCGACGCGGTTGCTCATGTTGAAAAACGCGGCGACTGAAGCGATGTCAAAGATGTCGCGGTCGCTGAACCCGGCCTCGCGCAGCTTCTGCCGGTCGGCCTCCTCGACCGTCGCGCTGGCGGTGGTCAGCAGCGCCGCGAAATCCAGCATCGCCCGCTGCCGCGCATCCAGCTCGGCGACGCGGTAATTCATCACCATCTGCTCGCCAAGTTCAGGATTTCCCGACAGCTGTCGTACTGCCGCGCCATGCGCGACCTGGCAATAGTAACAACGGTTGATCGACGACACGACGACCGCGATCATCTCGCGCTCCAGCGTCGACAGCCCGCTCTCGCCCAGCATCAGGTCGTTGTACATCGCCGTGAAGGCGTTCAGCTTGTCGATATCGAAGGCATAGGCCCGCAGCACGTTCGGCACCATGCCCAGCTTCTCGACGCAGATGTCGAAATACTTCCGGGTCTCCGGCGGCAGGGGATCGACCATCGGCAGGTCCAGCGCGGTCGGAGCCTTCGTGTTGTCAGCCATGCCTGCCTTCTGCCCCCTCAAGGGCTTCTTTTCCGGTAATGATACTGTCCCACAACAACCATGCCGAGGGAAGCGTAGAGCGCGTTGGCCGGACGATTGGCCCGGGTGACGGCCAGCCCCAACCACGCCGCACCCCGCTCTTTCGCCCAGAACGCCGCGGCGCGCAGAACGATGCGGCCGACGCCCTGCCGGCGCTGCGCCCCGGCCACCTCGATCGCGTGCACCATGGCGATGTCGCCATCCAGCGCGGCAAAGGCCACGCCCGCGGGCCGGTCGGCATGCCGCGCCAGGATCGCGGTCTTCGGCCCCGCGACACGCTCCATCACCGCCAGCCGCGCCGGACCGATCCCGCCGGCGGCCCAAAGATCGGCCATGATCGCCAGCGGCGGCCAAAGCTGAAAGGCAGAGACGGGCGGCAAGGGCGCACCGGTCAGCCGCGTGGCCTCGATCAGGTACAGCACCACGGGATCGACCACGGCATATCCGCGACCCTCCAACGCTTCATCCAGGTCCGCCTCGCCGTCTCGGATCATGAACAGGCGCGGCTGCCCCAGCGCTTGCATCTCCGCCTCGGCCCCGGCGATGTCGCCGGGCTGCCATTCGGCCTCGGCGGTCGCGGCCGACACCCGCTGTCCGCCGCCCCGCCCGTCGCGGATCATCCAGGGGCCGGCGCGCCAGCGTGCGGCCGGGCACCATGTCCGCTCCATCGCAGTGCAAAGCTCCGGCGCGCCGGGTGGCGTCACACCGTCTCTCCACCGAGAATCGACCGCAACTCGGTTATCGCCGTGTCCACGGCCCCTGCATCGGCGCCGCGGATCACCACGTTCGATCCTTGCCGCCCCGCTTGATGAAACGGATACGAGCCGATGCTCAGCTCCGGCTTGGCCTCGGCGAGTACCCCCAGGGGGCCCGCGATCTCGCCCTCGGGCCGCTCGATCCGCAGCGTGCGCGACACCAGCGGCGCGCCGCCGGCGAGCCTCGGCACGATGTCCTGCACCATGGCCTGAAAGATCGCCGGCACGCCGGCCATGACGTGCACATTGCCCAGCGAAAATCCCGGCGCGGCGGAAACCGGGTTGTCGATCAGCGTCGCGCCTTCCGGGATCCGCGCCATCCGCATCCGGGCCTCGTTCAGTTCACTTCCAAGCCGCGCGTGATAGGCGAACAGGATCTCCAACGCATCGTCCCGTACGTCGATCGGCACCCCGAACGCCTGCGCGACGCTGTCCGCCGTGATGTCGTCATGGGTCGGACCAATCCCGCCCGAAGTGAACACTTGGTCGAAACCAGCCCGCAGGGCATTCACCGCCGCGACGATGGCGCCAGCGTTGTCGCTGATGATGCGCACCTCTTTCAGGTCGATCCCGCGCTCGGTCAGTTCGCCGGCAAGGTAATGGATGTTGGCGTCACGTGTGCGGCCCGACAGGATCTCGTCGCCGATGACCAGCATCGCCGCGGTTGGATTGGGCATCGACGTCTCCTTGAAGGCCCCGTTGGCGCGGTATAGTGCCAAACCTCATGCGCTTTCAAACCCCCCTTGTTCCGGCCCGGCTGATCCGGCGCTACAAGCGTTTCCTGGCGGACATGCGCCTTGCGGACGGGACCGAGGTGGTGGCGCATTGCCCCAATCCCGGCAGCATGATGGGGCTGGACGCGCCTGGCCTGCCTTGCTGGCTGGAGCCGAACGACGATGCGCGCAAGAAACTGAACTACGGCTGGCGGCTGGCGGAATTGCCGGACGGCCATGTTGCGGGCATCGACACCGCGGTGCCGAACCGGATCGTGCGCGAGGCGCTGCTTGCGCGGGCGGTGCCCGAACTGGCGGCCTACGGCACGGTGCGGGCAGAGGTGCGCTATGGCCGCGCCAGCCGTGTCGATTTCCTGCTGACGGAACCTGGCCTGCCGGACGCCTATGTCGAGGTCAAGAACGTGCACCTTCGGCGCAGCGGCGACTGGGCCGAGTTTCCCGATTGCGTCACCGTTCGGGGCGCGCGGCATCTGGACGAGCTTGCTGGTATGACCGCGCAGGGCCACCGCTCCGTCATGCTCTACGTCGTGCAGCGCACCGATTGCGCGCGGTTCCGGTTGGCCGAGGACATCGACGGCAATTACGCCGCGGCCGCCGCCCGCGCGCAATCGGCCGGGGTCGAGATGCTGTGCCACGGCTGCGCCATCTCGCCCCAGGCGATCACCCTGGATGGCCCGCTACCTCTCCGCTGACCGCTCACGGGTCCCGCCGCACTGGCGCTCTGGCAGCGAAGGCACTATATGGGCGCGAACGCGACGCACAGGAGCTTGGACCGGTGGACGACGGCAACCGGGGACGCCTGACGAAGGACGGTATCCGCATCTACGAATCGGCGGATTTCGAGGGCATGCGCAAGGCCGGAAAGCTGGCCGCCGAGATCCTCGACGCCTTGGCGCCGCTGGTGCTGGTCGGGCAGACAACGGGCGAGCTGGACCGCGTGATCACCCAGATGATCGACGAGGCCGGCGCCAAGTCGGCGACCATCGGCTACAAGGGCTATCAGCACGCCAGCTGCATTTCCGTCAATCACGTGGTCTGCCACGGCATCCCGGGCGGGAAGGTTCTGAAAGACGGCGACATCCTGAACATCGACGTCACGGTGATCGTCAACGGATGGTACGGCGACACGTCGCGGATGTACGTGGCCGGCAAGCTCAGCCGCAAGGCCGAGCGGTTGATCCAGGTAACCCACGACGCCTTGTTCAAGGGGATCGAGGCGGTCCGCCCCGGCAACACCTTTGGCGATATCGGGCACGCGATCCAAAGCTTTGTCGAAGCCGAACGGATGTCGGTGGTGCGCGATTTCTGCGGCCACGGGCTGGGCCGGGTGTTCCACGCGCCGCCCAACGTGCTGCATTATGGCCGCGCCGGGACCGGGCCGATGCTGGAGGAAGGCATGTTTTTCACCATCGAGCCGATGGTGAATCTCGGCCGGCCCGAAACCAAGGTATTGGCCGACGACTGGACCGCCGTGACCCGCGACAAGTCGCTCTCGGCGCAATTCGAGCATTCGGTCGGCGTCACCGCTGATGGCTACGAGCTGTTCACCCTGTCACCGGCGGGACTGTTCCACCCGACCTACGAACAGGAATAACCGATTTACGTTAGCGCTATCGGTAAATTCTTCAACCACTTGACCCCCTGTCCCCGTGGGGACATCCGGATCATTCCCCCAGCGCGATCCCTTCCCGCCGCGGATCCGCCCCGCCCTGCAGGCCCTCCCCGATGGCGATGGCATGGACCCCCGAGTTCAGGTCCTGGACGCTGACCTCGTAGCCCAGCCCGACCAGCGCCTCTTCCAGCCCCGCCGCCGCCGTGCCCTCCTCCAGATCGAAAGTCCCGAACCGGTTCACCAGGTTCGGCGAAGAGATCGCCGCCTGCACGTCCAGCCCCCAATCGAGATACGCGATGATCGTCTTGGCGACGTAGCCGATGATCCGGCTGCCGCCCGGGCTGCCCACCACCAGCACCGGCTTGCCGTCCTTCAGCACGATGGTCGGCGCCATCGACGAGCGCGGCCGCTTGCCCGGCTCGACCCGGTTCGCGATGGGCACCCCGTCCTCGTGGCTCCGGAACGAGAAATCCGTCAGCTCGTTGTTCAGCAGGAATCCCCGCACCATCAGCCGGCTGCCGAACCCGTTCTCGATAGTCGTCGTCATCGACAGGGCGTTGCCGTAGCTGTCCACGATCGAGATGTGCGAGGTCGAGGGGAACTCGATGCTTGCGTCCTCCGCCCAGATCAGAGCGTGGTCGAAGTCCGGTGCACCCGGCGCGACCTCGGGCAGCGCGTCGTCGCCGGCCAGTAGCTGCGCGCGCTGGGCCAGGTAGGCAGGATCGACCAGTCCTTTCACCGGCACCGGCACGAAATCGTTGTCGGCCATGTAGCGCCCGCGGTCGGCGAAGGCGAGCCGCGAGGCGTCGCCGATCAGCCGCCACGCTTCGGCGCTGTCGGGTCCCAGCGCGGCGAGATCGTAGCTGTCGAGCATCCCCAGTATCTGCCCCACGGTCAACGCGCCCGACGAAGGCGGCCCCATGCCGCAGATATCGTGAGCGCGGTAGACAACGCATACCGCCGCGCGTTCCTTGACCCGATAGATCGCCAGATCAGCCGTTGTCAGGACACCGGGATTGCCGGGGGCGGACCTGACGGTATCGGCGATGTCCTGTGCGATAAGACCTGTATAGAAGGCCCGTGCGCCGCCCTGAGCGAGGGCACGCAGCGTCTCGGCATAGTCCGGGTTTCGAAGCTGTGCGCCCGCCTGCAGCGGCACGCCGCCGGGCAGGAAGTAGGCACGCGTCGCGTAAAAGCGCGCCAGCCGTTCGGCATCCTCGGCGACCGAGGCCGCCAGGCGCGGCGAAACGGCGAACCCGTCCTCTGCCAGCCGGATCGCCTCGCCGAACATCATACGCCAGGGCGCGCGTCCCCATCGGCGGTGCGCCTCCTCCATCAGCGCCGGCGTGCCTGGCGTGCCGACCGACCGCCCGCCGACCACGGCATCGAAGAACTCCAGCGGCTCTCCGTTCTCGTCCTGGAACAGCACCGGGCTGGCCGCCAGCGGCGCGGTCTCGCGCCCGTCGAGCGTGGTCAGCGCGCCCGAGGCGGCATCGTACCAGACCAGGAACGCGCCGCCGCCCAGGCCGGAGGATTGCGGCTCCAAAAGACCCAGGACCGCCTGCGCCGCCACCATCGCGTCCGCCGCGCTGCCGCCATTGCGCAGAACGCGCGCGCCGGCTTCGGCGGCCAGCGGGTTGGCGATCGCGATCATCCAGCTTTCGGCAGAAACCGGCTGGCCCGCGACCTTTGCATCGATGC
>JAHELH010000050.1 GCA_024644285.1 Paracoccaceae bacterium
CACACCGCCTCGATGGCCGCCATCGTCGGCGGCGGGCGCGGCGCCAAGCCGGGCGAGATATCGCTGGCGCATAACGGCGTGCTGTTCATGGACGAGTTCCCGGAATTTCCCCGCACGGTTCTGGAAACCCTGCGCCAGCCGATCGAGAACGGCGAGGTCGTCGTCGCCCGCGCCAACGCCCATGTCCGCTATCCCTGCCGCTTCATGCTGGTGGCCGCCGCCAACCCCTGCAAATGCGGCTATCTCAGTGACCCCGCCCGCGCCTGCGCCCGCGTGCCGCATTGCGGAGAGGATTATATCGGCCGCATCTCCGGCCCGCTGATGGACCGCTTCGATCTGCGCATCGACGTGCCGCCGGTCGCCTTCACCGACCTCGACCTGCCCGAAAGCGGCGACCCCTCGGCCGAGGTCGCCGCGCGGGTCCTGGCGGCGCGCGACCGGCAGGCCGCCCGGTTCAAGGACATGCCCGGGGTGCGGGTCAATTCCGACGCCGAGGGCCGGCTGCTGGAAGAGATCGCCACGCCCGATGCCGAAGGCCGGGCGCTGCTGACGCGTGTCGCGGAACGCTTCGGACTTTCGGCGCGCGGCTATCACCGGGTGATGCGCGTGGCGCGCACCATCGCCGATCTCGACGGCGCGGACGGGGTGCGCGGCAACCACGTCGCCGAGGCGGTCGGCTACCGCATGGCCGAGGCGCGCGAGACCGTGCCGCAATAGCGCCTAGCGGGCGCGCCGGCCCTCGACCGCGTCCCAGATGCGCCCGGCGATGTTGACGCCGTCAAAGCGTTCCAGTTCCTGGATGCCGGTGGGCGAGGTGACGTTGATCTCGGTCAGCCAACCGCCGATCACGTCGATGCCGACGAAGATCTGGCCCTTTTCGCGCAGCAGCGGGCCGATGGCGGCGCAGATCTCGCGGTCGCGTGCCGTCAACTCCGCCCGCTCGGCGCGCCCGCCCACATGCAGGTTCGACCGCGTCTCGCCCTCCTGCGGCACCCGGTTGATCGCGCCGACCGCCTCTCCGTCAACGAGGATCACCCGCTTGTCGCCGGCGGCCACGTCGGGCAGGAATTTCTGCGCGATCAGCGGCTCGCGATTCATGCCGGTGAACATCTCGTGCAGCGAGCTGAGATTGCGGTCGCTCTTGTCCAGCTTGAAGACGCCGGCCCCGCCATTGCCGTAAAGCGGCTTCAGGATCATGTCGCCGTGGTTGTGCCGGAAGGCGCGCAGGGTCTCGAGGTCGCGCGCGATGGTGGTGGGCGGGATCAGGTCGGGAAACTGCAGCACCAGCAGCTTTTCGGGATAGTTGCGCACCCAGAACGGATCGTTAACCACCAGCGTGTCGGGGTGGATGCGCTCGAGGATATGCGTGGTGGTGATGTAGCCCATGTCGAAGGGCGGGTCCTGGCGCAGCCAGACCACGTCCCAGTTCGCCAGGTCGACCTCGGTTACCTCGCCCAGGGTGACGTGGTCGCCCCGGACCCGGCGCACGGTCATGCTCTGGCCCCGCGCCGTCACCGTGCCGTGCTGGAACGCCAGGTGATCGGGGGTGTAGAAGAACAGCTCGTGGCCCCGCGCCTGCGCCTCCTCGGCGAGGCGGAAGGTGCTGTCGGCATCGATGTTGACGGCCCCGATCGGGTCCATCTGAAAGGCCACCTTCAGGGGCATGTCGTCTCTCCGGCCAGGCGTTTCGCGCCTCTAGATGGCGCAGCGCCCCGTTCGGGGCAAGCCGGAAGCCGTCACATTCCGAAGGCGTTCTCGATAATCTCCGCCGATCCCGCGCCATCCACCAGCGCCACGTCGAACCGGGTTTCGGTGTTCAGGCCCGCCGGGCATTGCGCCAGGTAGCCGCCTGCCGAGGCATAGACGCGGTCCCTCTGCCGGCGCGAGACGCGCGCCGCGGCGGCGGCGATGCTGCGGCTTTTCTTGACTTCGACGAAGACGATCGCGTCGTCCTTGCCGAAGATCAGATCGATCTCGCCGCCGGCACCGCGCCAGCGCTGTTCCAGCAGGTCGTAACCGCCGCGCACATAGCCCTGTGCCACGATCTGCTCGGCGCAAAGCCCGGCATGATACCCCGTCGCGCCCGCCTGATCGCGAACCCCGCGCTGCGCTATCTGCCGTGTCATTCGTCCTCTCCCATCTTCAGTGCCGCCTGATAGACCTGCCGGCGCGGCAGACCCAGCGTCTCGGCCACGTGCGCCGTCGCATCCTTGACCGACATCTCGCGCAGCGCCTCCCGCAGCGCGCCTTGCAGATCCTTCGCGTCGGCCGGTCGACGGTCGCGGTCCACGACCAGGACGATCTCGCCCTTCAGGGCGCGTCCGGACACCGCCGCCGAGACCTCTTCCAATGTGCCGCGCAAGACCTCCTCGAATCGCTTCGTAAGCTCCCGGCAGACCGCGATCTTCCGCTCTTTTCCGAAGCTTTGCACCATTTCACCGAATATTCGGTTAACGCGCTTGGGCGATTCGTAGATCACCAGCGTCGCCGGAATTGCGGCCAGGTCCTTCAGCCAGGCCATCCGCGCCGCCTTGCCCGGCGGCGGAAACCCCGCGAACAGGAACCTGTCCGTCGGCAGCCCCGCGATGCTCAGCGCCGCGACCGCCGCCGACGGGCCGGGCGCCGCGGTCACCATGTGCCCCGCCTCCAGCGCCTCGCGGACCAGCTGGTATCCGGGATCGGCCACCAGCGGGGTGCCCGCCTCCGGCGCATAGGCCACCGACTTGCCCTCGGCGAGCGCCCGCAGCAGCCCCGGCCGGGCCGCCGCCCCGTTGTGATCGTGGTAGGCCACGATCCGCCGCCCCTCCAGCTTGACCCCGTGCAGCCCCATCAGCCGGCGCAGGCTGCGCGTATCCTCCGCCGCCAGCACGTCGGCCGAGGCCAGAACGTCCAGCGCCCGCAGCGTGATGTCGCGCGCCGAGCCGATCGGCGTGGCGACCAGGTACAGACCGGCGGGCAGCTTCTGGGCTTGGGTTACGGGGAACATCGCGGATTCCGAGACGTTTACTCCGCCTCGTGTTGCGCATAGTCTGCCCCGGATCGCAAGCGCAGTACGGAGCGAAGTGCCGATGATTCCCCGCCCCCACCCGATCCGCAGCGCTGCCGCGCGCCTTGCCGTTGTCTTTGCCTGCCTGTGGCTCGTGGCCTGCGACACGCTTCCGGCGGTGCGCAGTTCCGGCCCGCGCGTCGACACGACGAAGCCGGTCGCAGTGGCGCTGCTGGTGCCCGGCGGATCCGGACAGGCGTCCGATGAATTCCTCTCCACCTCGCTGGAAAACGCGGCCCGGCTCGCCATCGCCGACCTGCAGGGCGCGCGGATCGAGCTGCGCGTCTACCGCACCGCCGGCCAGCCGGGCCGCGCGGCGGCGCTGGCGAACCAGGCCGTCGACGAGGGTGCCAAGATCATCCTTGGCCCGGTCTTCGCGAACGAGGCCAACGCCGCCGGCGTCGCCGTGGCCGGCCGCGGGGTCAACCTCCTGTCGTTCTCGAACAACACCGACATTGCCGGCCGCAACGTCTTCGTCCTTGGCAACACCTTCGAGAACACCGCCGACCGCCTGGTCAGCTATGCGGTGCGCCGGGGCAAGTCGAGGATCATGACCGTCAACGGCAACGACGTGGCCGAGCAAAAGGGCCGCGGCGCGATCGCCCAGGCCATCGCCCGCAACGGCGCCACCAACGTCTCGCAGGCGTCTTACGAGTTGAGCCAGAGGGGGCTGATCAACGCGGTCCCGGGCATCGCCCGCCAGGTCAAGAGCAGCGGCGCAGACGCGCTGTTCCTGACCTCCGGCACGGCCGGGGCGCTGCCGATCCTGTCGCAGCTTCTCGCCGAAAACGGTGTCAGTTCGGCCTCGGTGCAGTTCATCGGCCTGCAGCGCTGGGACGTTCCCGCCGGCGCCAGAGAGTTGCCCGGTCTGCAGGGTGGCTGGTTCGCCCTGCCGTCGCCGACGCTGATCCGGCGGTTCGAAAGCCGCTATGCCGCGGCCTACGGCCGGTCGCCGCATCCCATCGCCGGGCTTGCCTATGACGGCATTGCCGCCATCGGCGCCCTTCTCGGGCAGGGCAAGTCCAACGCGCTGACCACGGCCGGCCTGACGCAGGGCACCGGCTTCGTCGGCGTGAACGGAGTCTTCCGCCTGCGGCCCGACGGAACCAACGAACGCGGCCTCGCCATCGCCGAGATCCGCGACAGACAGGTGATCGTGATTGACCCCGCCCCAACAAGCTTTAGAGGCGCCGGCTTCTGACCGGACGTCCGCCCCCCCGTGGCTGCACCGGCCGGACGATCTTGCCTGCCCGGCCGCCGAAATCTTCGACATGGACCGGGTGCGCGCCGAGCTTGACGCAACCTGCCGCGATGCCGTCGACGCCAAGGCGATCCGAGGCGCCGCCGTATCTGTCCTGCAGACCGCCCTGGCGCAGGGCCGTAGCGCCATCGCCGAGGCCTTCGCGGCAAATCCGCGGCAGGCCTGGCCGGTGGTCCGGTCCTACGCCTATCTGACCGACTGCATCATCGTCAGCGTTCTCGACCTCGCCGTGACCCGGCTGCACCCGATTCACACCGCGACCGAGCAGCAGCGCCTGGCGGTTCTGGCGGTCGGCGGCTACGGCCGCGCCGAGATGGCGCCTTTTTCCGACGTCGACCTGCTGTTCCTGACGCCCTACAAGATGACCGCCTGGGCCGAGAGCGTCATCGAATCGATGCTCTACATCTTCTGGGACTTGCACCTGAAGGTCGGCCATTCCAGCCGCACGGTGAAGGACTGCATCCGTCTGGGCCGCGAGGACTACACCATCCGCACCGCGCTCCTGGAGCACCGCTTCGTCGGCGGCCACGAGCCGCTCGCAAAGGAACTCGGCGCCAAGCTCTGGTCGCAGCTGTTCCGCAAGACGGCCGCTGAATTCATCGAGGCCAAGCTGGAAGAGCGCGTCGCGCGCCACCGCAAGCAGGGCGGCCAGCGATACATGGTCGAACCGAACGTCAAGGAGGGCAAGGGCGGCCTGCGCGACCTGCAATCGCTGTTCTGGATCGACAAGTACATCCACGGCGTGCAGGACGCCGCCGACCTGGTGCAGAAAAAGGTCTTCACCTCCGAGGAATTCGACAGCTTCATCGAGGCCGAGAACTTCCTCTTGGCGGTGCGCTGCCACCTGCACCTGATCACCGGGCGGGCGATGGACCAGCTGACCTTCGACATGCAGGTCGAGGTGGCCGAGCGCATGAGCTACGCCGATCACGGCGGCCGCCGCGCGGTCGAGCATTTCATGCAGGACTACTTCCGCCACGCCACCCGCGTCGGCGAACTGACCCGCATCTTCCTGACCGCGCTGGAAGAACGCCACGTGAAAAGCGAGCCGGCCCTGGTCGGATTCTTCCGGCGCCGCCGCAAGGTCAAGCAGGGCTACAAGATCGAGCTGAACCGCCTGAACATCGCCGACGAGGCGGCGTTTCTCGCCGACAAGCTCAATCTCCTGCGCATCTTCGAAGAGGCGCTGCGCACCGGCAACCTGATCCATCCCGACGCCATGCGTCTGCTGGCCGCCAACCTGCACCTGATCGACGACGACATGCGCGAGGATCCGGAAGCCAACCGCATCTTCCTCGATCTCATGCTGAAACACGGCAACCCCGAACGCGCGCTCCGGCGGATGAACGAACTGGGCGTGCTGGCCGCCTTCCTGCCGGAATTCGCTCCCATCGTCGCGATGATGCAGTTCAACATGTACCACAGCTACACGGTGGACGAGCACATCATCCAATGCATCTCGGTCCTCGCCCAGATCGAGCGCGGCGAGTTGATCGAGGAACTGCCCGTCGCCAGCGCCATCCTGAAGGACGGCGTGAACCGCAAGGTGCTCTATGTCGCGCTTCTGCTGCACGACATCGGCAAGGGCCGCGACGAGGATCATTCGGTGCTCGGCGCGCAGATCGCCCGGCGCGTCGCGCCGCGCCTCGGCCTGAAACCCAAGGAATGCGAAACCGTCGAGTGGCTGGTGCGCTATCACCTTCTGATGTCCGACATGGCGCAGAAACGCGACATCGCCGATCCGCGGACCGTGCGCGACTTCGCCAAGGCGGTCCAGTCGGTCGAGCGGCTGGATCTCTTGACCGTGCTGACGGTCTGCGACATCCGCGGCGTCGGCCCCACCACCTGGAACAACTGGAAGGCGGCGCTGTTGCGGGCGCTCTACCGGCAGACCAGACGCGGGCTCGAGGACGGGCTCGAGGCGCTGAACCGGATGCAGCGCGGCACCGACGCCAAGCGCAATCTGCGCGCGGCGCTGAAGGACTGGGACAAGAAGGACGTCAAGACCGAGATCGACCGCCACTACCCGCCCTACTGGCAGGGGCTGCACGTCACGGCCCACGTCGATTTCGCCGAGCTTCTGCACGATATCGGCCCCGACGAGATCCGGCTGAAACTGACCCCGGACGACGACCGCGACGCCACCCGCGTCTGCTTTGCCCTGTCCGACCATCCCGGCATCTTCTCGCGGCTCGCCGGCGCGCTCGCGCTGGTCGGCGCGAACGTGGTCGACGCCCGCACCTACACCTCCAAGGACGGCTTTGCCACCGCGGCCTTCTGGATCCAGGACTCCGAGGACCACCCCTACGAGGCCCGCCGCCTGCCGCGTCTCGAGCAGATGATCAACAAGACGCTGAAAGGAGAGGTCGTGCCGACCGAGGCCATCCGCAGCCGCGACAAGATGAAGAAGCGCGAAAAGGCGTTCCGCGTGCCCACCTCGATCACCTTCGACAACGAGGGCTCCGAGATCTACACGATCATCGAGGTCGACACCCGCGACCGCCCGGGCCTGTTGTTTGACCTCACTCGCACGCTGGCCAACAACCACGTCTATATCGCCTCGGCGGTGATCGCGACCTACGGCGAGCAGGTGGTCGACACCTTCTACGTCAAGGACATGTTCGGGCTGAAATTCTATTCCGAGGCCAAGCAGAAGGCGCTGGAGACCAAGCTGCGCGAGGCCATCGACAAGGGGGCGGAACGGGCACGGGCGCAGTAAGAGAAGGCGCCCGCCGCCACGACTTGCCTTAAGGATCGCCCGGCCCCTGCTCGCCTCCGCGCAACCGGTTCAGAAGCGCCGCCAATTGCCGCGCCTCGCCCTCGTCCAGCCGATCCTCGACCAATGCGCCCAGCGCCCGCGCGTAGACCGGCCACATCCGCCGCCGCATCCGCCGTCCCGCCTCGGTGAGTCGCAGCACCTGCCCGCGCCGGTCCTCGGCGCAGGCCACGCGCTCGATCAGCCCGGCCTTGACGATCCGTTCAAGCAATCGTGACGTGCCGTATTGCGGCAGCAGCAGCTTGTCGGTCAATTCGTAGGGACGCAGGCCCTCCGCGCCCGCCATTTCGATCTCCAGCAGCACGTCATACCAGCTAAGCGGCGGAAAACCGGCCGATTTCAGCGCTGTTTCCACGCGTTCCAACAGCACCCGGCTGGTGCGCATCAGGCCGGTCCAGGCGGCAATCGTCGCGTCGGTCAACTGCTCCATGCCGGCATCAAAGCACAAAGATGCAATTGCATCAACATTGACCCGAGCCGCCAGGTGAAATATACATGCATTTGCATCTATTTTGTGGAGAGACCCATGTCGCATACCGAAACGCAACTCGCCGCCTTCCTGCTGCGCCTCGCCCTGGGCGTCATGTTCCTGGCCCACAGCGTGGTCCTGAAGCTCTTCGTGTTCACCCTCCCCGGCACGGCGCAGTTCTTCGTCACGCTCGGCTTGCCGGGATGGCTGGCCTACGCGGTCTTTGCATCCGAGGTGGTGGCCGGAATCCTGCTGATCCTCGGCATCCAGACCCGCTGGGTCGCGCTGGCCATGGTGCCGCTTCTGGCCGGGGCCACCTGGGCGCATCTGGGCAATGGCTGGATGTTCGCCTTTCCGAACGGCGGCTGGGAATACCCCGCCTACCTGACGCTGCTGGCTTTCGTGCAATCGCTTCTCGGCGACGGCGCCTGGGCGCTGAAGCCGTCCACACCGTTGCCGGCCGCCAGGTCCGTCCCGCATCTCTGACAAAGGAGCATCCCCCGTGACACAGCACAGCTTTCACGATCGCCTGACCCTGATCAGCCATCCGCTTTGCCCCTACGTCCAGCGCGCCGCCATCGCCCTGGCGGAAAAGCAGGTCCCGTTCCAGCGGATCGACATCGACCTCGGCAACAAGCCCGACTGGTTCCTGGCGATCTCGCCGCTGGGCAAGACCCCGGTCCTGCAGGTCGGACAGGGCCGCCGGAGCACGGCGATCTTCGAATCCACCGTGATCCTGGAATATCTCGAGGAAACCACGCCGGTGCCGCTCTACCCCGCCGACCCCCTGCACCGCGCCGTAGAGCGCGGCTGGATCGAGATCGGCACTTCCATGTTGAACGCCATCGCCGCGCTCTACGGCGCGGCTGACCGGGCCGCCTTCGACCGGGCCACCGATGCCATCGGGCAGCTGGCCGCCCGGCTCGAAGAGCGGCTGCAATCGCGGCAGATCGGGCCCTGGTTCGGCGGCGGGACCTTCGGCATCGTCGACGCGGCCTTCGCGCCCGTGTTCCGCTATTTCGACAGCTTCGAGACCGAGGCCGGCCTGCGCCTGCTGGACGGCCATCCTGCGATCGCGGCCTGGCGTTCCGATCTGGGCCAACGCACCTCGGTGCGCCAAGCGGTCGCCGCCGACTACCCGCACCGCCTGAAACGCTTCCTGCTTGGCCGGGGTGGCGTGCTCGGCGCGATGATCACCGCGCACGGCGGCGCGCAGCGTCCCGCCGTCGCCTGACCGCGCCGCGCGGCGGGGTCAGACGCCCGCCGCGCACCCCCTATTCAATGCCGGTCCGGGCCGCTAGAACCGCGCGCAACCCGACGCAATGCGGCAGGACCCTCGTGAAACCCATCCGCCTGATGCAAGGCTTCCTGACCGTCGGTCTCTGGACCCTTCTCAGCCGCGTCCTGGGCTTCGTCCGCGACATCATGATCGCCGCCTTCCTCGGCGCCGGCCCGGTGGCCGAGGCCTTCCTGATCGCCTTTGCGCTGCCCAACATGTTCCGCCGCTTCTTCGCCGAGGGCGCGTTCAACATGGCCTTCGTGCCGATGTTCTCGAAAAAGCTCGAAGGCGGCGAGGACGCCGCCGACTTTGCCCGCGACGCCTTCGCCGGGCTGGCGACCGTGCTGATCGTCTTCACTTTGATCGCCACCCTGCTGATGCCCTGGCTGGTGATCGCCATGGCCTCGGGCTTTCTCGCGGACGACCGCTTCGACCTCGCCGTCGATTACGGACGCATCATCTTTCCCTACATCCTGTTCATCTCGCTGGCGGCGCTGCTCTCGGGCGTGCTCAACGCCACCGGCCGCTTCGCCGCCGCCGCCGCCGCGCCGGTGCTGCTGAACATCCTGCTGATCAGCGCCATGGTGATCGCCCGCCGCTCCGGCTGGCCCATCGGCGACACGCTGGCCTGGGGCGTGCCCGTCGCGGGCCTCGCCCAGCTTGCGCTGGTCTGGATCGCCGCGTCGCGCGCCGGATACCGTCTGATCCCGCGCCGCCCGCGGTTGACGCCGGAACTCAAGCGCCTTGCGATCATTGCAGCGCCCGCCGCGCTCGCCGGCGGTGTCGTCCAGGTCAACCTGCTGATCGGCCGTCAGGTCGCCAGCTGGTTCGACGGCGCCATCGCCTGGCTGAACTACGCCGACCGGCTCTACCAGCTGCCGCTCGGCGTCGTCGGCATCGCGGTGGGCGTGGTGCTCCTGCCCGATCTCTCGCGCCGCCTGCGCGCCGGCGACACGCCCGGCGGCCGCGACGCCTTCAACCGGGCGGCGGAGATCTCGCTGGCGCTGACCGTGCCCTCCGCTATGGCGCTGATCGTGATCCCCATGCCGCTGATCTCGGTGCTGTTCCAGCGCGGCGCCTTCGGCGCGGACGACGCCGCCGCCACCGCCGCGGCGCTGGGGATCTACGGGCTCGGCCTGCCCGCCTTCGTGCTGCAAAAGGTGCTGCAGCCGCTCTACTTCGCGCGCGAGGACACCAAGCGGCCGTTCTACTATGCGCTGGGCTCGATGCTGGTGAACGCCGTCCTCGCCATCGGTCTCGCGCCGGTCATCGGCTATCTCGCCGCCGCCGTCGGCACTTCGCTCGCCGCCTGGGCCATGGTGGCGCAGCTCTGGCTCGGCAGCCGCGTTATGGGCGAAGCCGCCGAAACCGACGCCCGGTTCCGCCGACGCGTCCTGCGCATCCTCGCCGCCGCGGCTCTGATGGGCGTCGTTCTGCTTGGCCTCGCCTGGGCGCTCGGCCCGGCCTTCACCACACCCGGCTGGCGCTACGCCGCCCTGGCGGCCCTGGTCACAGCCGGCATCGCCACCTACTTCACCGCCGCCCACCTCCTCGGCGCGCTGAAATTCGCCGAGATCCGCCGCACCCTGCGCCGCTAGGCTCCCTCATCTTGCCGATAAGACCTCGGGGGAGTCCCGGACGTGATCCGGGACGCCGGCAGAGCCCGCTTCTCAGCGCTGCCGCAGCCGCGCCACCACCCGATCCCAGCCGCCGGGGCTCACCAGGAAGGACAGGCCGAACCCGGACGCGAAGCCCGCCAGATCGGCCACCCAGTCCGGCGTGCCCCCGAACAGCAGGCCGAATATCAGCTGGATCCCCATCAGGAACCCGATCAGTGTGAAGGCCCGCGCCTGTGGTCCGCCGGTCTGCGCCAGCTTCACCCACAAAAGGAAGGTGAACGCCCCGATCAGCCCGTAGACCGCCGGAAACCCGCCGATCAGCGGATAGGGGCTGTCGACCAAGAGCGCATAGACCCCCGCCCCCACAATCGCCGAGCCGAAGAACAGCACCAGCACCGCGAGCGGAGAGAACACCTCTGCCACCATCTTCCCCAGCGCCAGCAGGAAGACCAGCACGAACAGCACGTGGGTGAAACTGCCGTGCACGAACGGGTAGGTCACGATCCGCATCACGTGGCGCGCCGGCCAAACCCCCTGCGCCCACATCTGCGCATAGACGTCCTCGACGAAGGCGAAGCGCGTGATCGCCGCCAGCCGCCAGCCGACCGCCTCGGGCCCGCCGATCAGCCCCCGCGCGCCCAGCTGGAGCGCGACCTCGATCGCGAAGATCACAGCCGCCAGCGCCACCACGACGGGCGGCAAAGCGTTGAACGGGCTCTCGTCGTGACCCTGCATGCCCTGCCTTTCTTGACGCTCCCCGGGCCATCCG
>JAHELH010000323.1 GCA_024644285.1 Paracoccaceae bacterium
GCGCCGGCCATTGGATTGACCTCGCTCAGCACGTCGCTTTCCGCGATGGCGGTGTAGCTTGTGTCTTCGTCCAGCTCTACGATCGGCATCGTTTCGGATGCGACGATGAGTAGTAAAATCAACGCGGTGTAGCGCATGTCCGGCCCCGGATTCCTTGTTGCCGTACGAATGTGGCGGGAAAATCGGGCATGGGCGCGACAAAGATATGTTCTTTTTGTACCCGCGCGGCCTTTGTCGGCCCCCGCAGGGCGCCGGAGAAGGCGGCCCGCGAAGGCGCGGGTGCGGGAAAGTGCTGCTACAATCCCGGAAATTCGACGACCACCGCGGCATGATCGCTGGCATGCGGGCGGTGCCGGCCCACCCCGGCCAGCCGGGAGCCGTGAAACCGTGACGCCTCGCCCCCGAGGCCCTTGCGGTGCACGACGGGTTTGGCTGCGGGGTAAAGCCCGGCAAGCGCGGGCGATGCCAGCATAGCGTCAGGACAATGGTAGCGGCCGGAATGCGGATCGTAATACGTCCATCGCTCTTCTTGCGGCAGGCGCTGCATCAGATCTACCGCAAACCCCGTCTCGAGCGGCGCGATCGCGCGATCGCCTATGGCGGAATCGCCGCTGGGCTCGTTGAGGTCGCCGAGAACGAGCCAGAGATCGTTCGCCGGGTCTTTGGCATGGCGCTCGACCAGGCGGCGGGTTGCCAGCGCCTCCAGCCGGCGGGTCGTCCATGCGGCGGTCGCATCCGGGTAGGGCGACTTGAAATGGCACACGAACAGCGTCAGCGGTCCGATCGCCGCCATCAGGCAGTCGCGCCGGAAGACCGGCCGGTCGGGATCGACGCCTTCCGGCGCGGCGATGTCGAGTTCTGTCAGCGTGACCGGTGCATGGCTGCGGAACGCCGCCACCGGCCGCCGTGACATCAGCGCGACATCCAGGCCACGGCCATCGTTGCCCGGCAGGCAGATGCGATGAGGATACGGCGGAGCGCCCGCGGGAAGCAGGAATTCCTCGTGGAAGTAATCGAGCGTCTCCTGGTCGAAGACCTCTTGCAGGGCGACGACATCGGCGCGCAGTTCGGTCAGCAGTCCGGCCGTCAGCCGGCGGTCGATCGGGTCCAGAGCCTGGTCCTCGGGAACGTCGGCATCCCACGCACCGTGGAGATGGTCGCGGCCGCCGGGCCGTTGCAGCCTGAGGTTCTGAGCGTTCAGCGTCCCGATGCGCATGGTGGCCCAGGATCGCACGCGCGTGACGGGCCGTCCATCGGCACGGCCCTTGGCAATCGCGGGGCCGGGCCGCGGGGCGTTGGAGATCCGCCACTTGATGGCCTAGTCTTCCGGGCGGGAGGCGCGGCATGGCTTTTTCGCTTGGGCAGATACTGAAGGCCCGCGGGCGGATCGCGGGGGTGGCCGGCGGCACGCCGCTGGTGCCTTCGGCGATGGGCGCGCGGTTCGGCCAGGAATTGCTGCTGAAGCTGGAGATCGCGCAACCCGTGGGCGCGTTCAAGCTGCGCGGCGCGCTGAATGCCATCGCCGCCCTGCCGAACGGCGTGCGCGGCGTAACCTGCTGTTCTACCGGCAATCACGGGCGCGGCGTGGCCTATGCGGCGCGGGCGCGGGGGATCCGCGCGGTGGTCTGCATGTCGCGGCTGGCCCCCGAGGCCAAGGTCGAGGGCGTGCGCGCGCTGGGGGCCGAGGTGCGGATCGTGGGCGACAGCCAGGACGAGGCCCAGGCCGAGGCCGAGCGGCTGGTGGCCGAGGAGGGGCTGACCGAGATCTCGCCCTTCGACGACGCGCAGGTGATCGCGGGACAGGGGACGATCGGGCTGGAATTGCTGGAGGCCCGGCCCGACCTGCACACGATCCTGGTGCCCCTGTCGGGGGGCGGGCTGGCCGGCGGCGTGGCCTTCGCCGCCAAGCGCATCAATCCGGATATCGGGGTGATCGGCCTCAGCATGGACCGTGGCGCGGCGATGGCGGCCTCGATCGCGGCGGGCCGTCCGGTCGAGGTGGTCGAGGTGCCGAGCCTGGCCGACAGTCTGGGCGGCGGGATCGGCCTCGACAACCGGCTGAGCTTTGCCTTGTGCCGCGATCATCTCGACGAGGTGGTGCTGGTCAGCGAAGAGGAGATTTATCGCGGGATGCAGGCGCTTTATTACGAGGACCGCGTTGTCTGCGAGGGCGCCTGCGCGGTGGGGATCGCCGCGATTCTGGCTGGCAAGATCCGGTTGCAAGGTCCGACCGCCGCGATCATCACCGGGCGCAACCTGGACATGGGCCTTCACGCCGACATCATGGCGGGGCGGGACGTGCGACTGGGCGACTACGTGGTGAAGGGACAGGCTTATGGGGCGTGAGATACGCGTCCTGACCGAGGCGGACCTGCGCGAAGCGGTGCCGCTGGACCTCGCGGCGGTCGAGGTGGTCGAGCGGGCCTTCGCAGCGCTCGCCTCGGGCGCGGTCGTGATGCCGCCGATCATGTCGATGGCGATCCCGCGCGGCCATGACGAGGTCGACGTCAAAACCGCCTACATCCCGGGGCTCGACGGCTTCGCGGTCAAGGTCAGCACCGGGTTCTACGGCAACGCGAATCTCGGCCTGCCCAGTCTGAACGGTTTGATGACGGTGATTTCGGCGAAGACCGGGCTGGTCGAGGCGCTGCTGCTGGACAACGGCTACCTCACCGACCTGCGCACCGCGGCGGCGGGCGCGGTGGCGACGCGGCACCTGGCTCCTGAAAGGGTGACCTGCGCCGGGGTTCTGGGCACCGGCCTGCAGGCGCGGCTGCAATTGCGCGCCGCGCATCTGGTGCGGCCCTTCGAGC
>JAHELH010000324.1 GCA_024644285.1 Paracoccaceae bacterium
CGTCTCGGCGCGGACATGTTGATCCGGCGCTAGCCCGCGCGCTTCAGGCGGTCCACAAGCGACACCCCCGGGCAGCCGTCCTGCACCTTGCGCCACATCGCCATGCGGTTCGACGCCGTCATCTCGCAGCGCGCCATCCAGGTCTGGCAACTGGCGGTCACGCAGATAACGCCACCCAGGTCGACCCGGTCGCCCTGGCTGTCGGTGCAGTAATATTCCACTCCGGGCAGCGGCGGGTACAACTCGGCCAGCGGCGTGGGGGCAGGGCGCTGGGCCTCCTGCGCGAGCGCGCCGAAGGGGATCAGGACGCAGAGGACGATCAACCCTTTCATGCCCCTAATATAGGGGCAATCGCCCCCCTCCGCCAGCCTTGACCTTTCTTGGGGGGTGCGTCACATCCCCGCCATGGTTCCCATGGACAAGCTCGCGCAGATCACCGAGCGCTTCGAATATGTCGAGGCGCGGATGAACGCGGGCAACGGCGACATCGCGGCGCTGGGGCGGGAATACTCCGAGCTGAAGCCGGTGGTCGACGAGATCGCCGAATATCGCGGCCTGCTGGACGGCATCGCCGAGGCCGAGGCGATGCTGGACGACCCCGAGATGCGCGAACTGGCCGAAGAGGAATTGCCGCGGCTGAAAGACCGGCTGCCGCAGGTCGAGCAATCGCTGCGCCTGGCGCTCTTGCCCAAGGATGCCGCCGATGCCCGGCCCGCGATCATCGAGATCCGCCCCGGCACGGGCGGCGACGAGGCGGCTTTGTTCGCCGGCGATCTGTTGCGGATGTACCAGCGCTATGCCGAGACCAAGGGCTGGCGCTTCGAGATCGTCGAAGAGCAGCTGACCGAACTGGGCGGCATCAAGGAGGTCGTGGCCAACGTCCAGGGCCAGGGCGTCTTCGCCCGGCTCAAGTACGAAAGCGGCGTGCACCGGGTCCAGCGCGTGCCCGCCACCGAAAGCGGCGGGCGCATCCACACCTCGGCGGCGACGGTGGCGGTGCTGCCCGAGGCGCAGGATGTCGATATCCAGATCGACCCCGGCGATTTGCGCATCGACACGATGCGCGCTTCGGGCGCCGGCGGCCAGCACGTCAACACCACCGACAGCGCGGTGCGGATCACCCATGTGCCCACGGGCATCGTGGTGACGAGTTCCGAGAAATCGCAGCACCGCAACCGCGAGATCGCCCTGGGCGTCCTGCGCGCCCGGCTCTACGACGCCGAGCGCCAGCGCCTCGACAGCGAACGCTCGGAAAGCCGCAAGAGCCAGGTCGGCTCCGGCGACCGCAGCGAACGCATCCGCACCTACAACTTCCCGCAAGGCCGCATGACCGACCACCGCATCAACCTGACGCTCTACAAGCTGGACCAGGTGATGCAGGGCGACCTGGACGAGGTAATCGACGCGCTGATCGAGGACGACCAGGCCACGATGCTGGCCGAGATCGAGGCTTGAGCGGCGCGATCGACGCCGAAACGCCCGGCCAGGCCCTGGCCCTCGCGCTGCGGCTGGGGTCGGACTGGCTCTTGCCCTCCGACGACCGCATGGCCGAGGCCCGCATCCTATTGGCCCATGCCGCGGGCGTTGATCGGGCGCGGCTGCCGCTGCTGGTGCCGGAGGATTATACCGAGGCGGTCATGGCGCGCTATTTCGACGCGGTCTTGCGCCGCCGCAACGGCGAGCCGATCAGCCACATCCTCGGCTATCGCGACTTCTGGAATCACCGCTTTAAGATCACGCCGGATGTGCTTGATGCCCGGCCGGAAACCGAGCTGCTGGTCGAGGTGGCGCTGCGCGAGCCGTTCGTGCGCGTCTTGGACCTCGGCACCGGCTCGGGCTGCATTCTGATCTCGCTTCTGGCCGAGCGACCTGCGGCGCGCGGCGTCGGAACGGATATCTCGGAAAAGGCGGTGCTGGTCGCGGGCGAGAACGCGGCCGCGGCCGGCGTGGCCGACCGCATCGTGCTGCCGGTGTCGAACTGGTGGGACGATATCGGCGGGCGTTACGACCTGATCGTATCCAACCCGCCCTATATCGCGGCCGCCGAAATGGGCGGTCTCGCCACCGAGCTGGCTCACGAACCCCGCGCCGCCCTGACCGACGAGGGCGACGGCCTGTCGGCCTATCGCGCCATCGCGGCACGCGCGGCGGAATTCCTGACGCCCGGCGGCCGGATATTGCTGGAAATCGGGCCGACACAGGCCGCGGCGGTCTCCGGGCTGCTGGAAGCGGGCGGCCTGACCGGCATCATCGTGCACCTCGATCTCGACGGTCGCGACCGCGTTGTAGAGGCCCGCGCGCCGTCCGAACCGCCACAAAACGGCAAAAACCTGCACCCTTAACGCCGATTTTACCCTTTTTGCCTTGTCATGGGCGCGGGGGCATGCTTACTCGAACTACGCGGGCGGTGGGATGCGTCGCATCCCCCTCGCCGATATGCCGATCAAGAATAGACCTCGACATGTTCAGTTTCGCGCAATAGGGCGCGGCAGAGGTCAGGCGAAGCCAAACTGCAAGTCTGGATACAAAAAGCACCATGAGATCGTCCAAGTCACGTTCGCGCTCGAAGCCGAACCGCAACCGGTCCGTCGGCAATGTCGTCAACCGGGTGTTCGACAGCTCCGGCCCCGAAGGCAAGGTGCGAGGAACGCCGCAGCAGATCATCGACAAGTACAACCAGCTGGCGCGCGATGCCCAGCTGGCCGGCGACCGGGTGGCGATGGAGAACTTCCAGCAGCATTCCGAGCATTACACCCGGATGCTGGCCGAGGCCCAGCGCGAGCAGGAGGCCCGGCGCGAGGCGCAGGA
>JAHELH010000325.1 GCA_024644285.1 Paracoccaceae bacterium
TATCCCGACATGACCGAGCATGGCTGGGACCGCGACGACTGGCCGATGCTGTGGGAAAAGGTCAAGGCGGCCAACATCCTGGTGATCGGCTCGCCGATCTGGCTGGGCGAGGAAAGCTCGGTCTGCCGGATCCTGATCGAGCGGCTTTACGGCATGTCCGGCGAATTGAACGACAAGGGGCAGTCGATCTATTACGGCAAGGTCGGCGGCACAGTGGTGACCGGCAACGAGGACGGCATCAAGCATGTCGCGATGACCACCGGCTACGCGCTGAGCCATCTGGGCTATACCATCCCGCCGCAGGCCGACTGCGGCTGGATCGGAGAGGCCGGGCCGGGGCCGTCCTACGGTGACGAGGTGGACGGCAAGCCCGCGGGCTTCGACAACGAGTTCACCCAGCGAAACACCACCATCATGACCTGGAACCTGATGCACCTGGCGCTGATGCTGAAGGACGGCATCTCGAACCACGGCAACGACCGCGAGGCCTGGAAGGCCGGCTGCCGGTTCGACTACGACAACCCGGATTACCGGCGATGAGATACGCGCTCGCCACCTGGCTGCTGCTGGCCGCGCCCGCCCTGGCGCAGGACCTGGTCTTCGACCCGGCTCTCACCGCCGATTGCGTCGCGGCGGCTGGCGTGGCCGAGGCCGGGGCCTGCATCGGACGCTCGGCCGAGGCCTGTTTCACCGACACCGAGGGCGGTCAGTCCACCCTGGGCATCAGTGCCTGCCTGGAACGCGAACTCGCATGGTGGGACGGGCGCCTGAACGATGCCTATGGCCGGCTGCGCGCGATCGACGCCGACGAGGATGCCGATCCGTCCGGCTTTGCGCCGCCGGTGACCCGTGTTGAGGCCCTGCGCGCGATGCAGCGCGCCTGGATCGCCTTCCGCGACGCCACCTGCGACTACGAGCGCGCGCAGTGGGGCGGCGGCACCGGCGGCGGACCCGCCACGATGGGCTGCCTGATGCGGATGACCGCGCGGCAGTCGCTCTACCTCGAAGAACAGGCCACGAGTTACTGACATGCGCACCGGATCCAAGCCATGACCGACAGGAAATCGCCTTCGAACCCCGACCCGATCACTGCGATCATCGAGCGGGTGATCGAGGAGCAGAAGAAGTTCGAGAAACAGCGCGCGACCCGGCTGGGCCAGGGCGCCGAAAAGCTGACCGCGCCGCTGGGCGGGCTGGTCTCGGGGCTGATCCCGGCCGGCATGCTGCGCGCCGGGCTGCGCCAGGCCGACCGGGCTGCAGGGCTGACGGTGCCGAAGGAAATCACCTCGCACGACACCTCCGACATCCTGGCCTGCGACGCCGCGGCGCGCCGGGTGCAGGCCTGGGCGCAAGGCACCAATGCCGCGACCGGGGGGGCGGCGGGCTGGTTCGGCGCGGCAGGGCTGGCCGCGGACGTGCCCGCCACCATCACGCTGGCCGCCCGCAACGTGCGCGCCACCGGGGCGGCATACGGCTTTGTCGCGGACAGCGAGGCCGAGCAGGTGTTCCGGCTGATGGTGCTGGAGGTCGCCACCTCGCTGGCCTCGGAGAACCGGCAAGAGACGCTCGACGGCCTGGGCGCGCTGGCCCGGCGGCTCTCGACCCCCGAGGCCCGCATCGTGCTGGAACGCGGCGGCGAATGGGTGGCCGAGAAGATCGTCGAGCGGGTGGCGCGGCAGCTGGGCGTGACCCTGGCCGCGCGCAAGGCGGGGCAGGTGGTGCCGATCGTCGGCGGCGCGGTGGCGGCGGCAGTCAATGCCAGCTTCCAGACCGATGTCAGCCGCGCGGCGCGCTACGCCTACCGCCAGCGCTGGCTGATCGAGCGGCAGCTGTTGCCCGCGCCGCCGCAGGAGAGCGCCTCGTGAAGCTGGTCTCGCAATTCATTCCGGGGACGGACGCGGCAAAGGCCAACCGCGTCGCGCATCTCGACGCCTTTCGCGTCGTCGCCGAGGCCGCCGAGGCGGCCGCGGCGGGCGGCGGCGACAAGGCCCGCGCACGCCATGCCGAGCGCGGCAAGATGCTGCCGCGCGACCGGGTGGCCGGGCTCCTCGATCCGGGCTCGGCTTTTCTCGAAGTTGGCGCCACGGCGGCGCACGGGATGTATGACGGCGCGGCGCCGGCGGCGGGGATGATCGCGGGCGTGGGCCGGGTGATGGGCCGCGAGGTCATGGTGGTCTGCAACGACGCCACGGTGAAGGGCGGCACCTATTACCCGATGAGCGTCAAGAAGCACCTTCGCGCCCAGGAGATCGCCGAGGCCTGCCATTTGCCTTGCATCTACCTGGTGGATTCGGGCGGCGCCAACCTGCCGAACCAGGACGAGGTCTTCCCGGACCGCGAGCATTTCGGGCGGGTCTTCTTCAACCAGGCGCAGATGAGCGCGAAGGGCATTGCCCAGATCGCTGTGGTGATGGGATCCTGCACCGCCGGCGGGGCCTATGTGCCGGCGATGGCAGATGTGTCGATCATCGTGCGCGATCAGGGGACGATCTTTCTCGCCGGGCCGCCGCTGGTGAAGGCGGCGACGGGCGAGGTGGTCAGCGCCGAAGACCTGGGCGGCGGCGACGTGCACACGCGGCTCTCGGGCGTGGCGGATTACCTGGCCGAGGACGACGCGCACGCGCTGGCGCTGGCCCGGCGGGCGGTGGGATCTCTGGGGGGCGCGGTGGGGTTGAACCCCACCCTGCGGGACAATGACCCGCCGGCCTACGATCCCGAGGACCTGCTCGACGTTGTGCCGGCCGACCTGCGCACGCCCTACGACATCCGCGAGGTGATCGCCCGGGTGGTGGACGGCTCGCGCTTCG
>JAHELH010000326.1 GCA_024644285.1 Paracoccaceae bacterium
TGCTTGACCAGCGCGTTCTTGGGCTGGGTCAGGATGGTGACCAGCGCCTCTTCGTCGAGGTCCTGCAGCGTGGCGATCACCGGCAGGCGGCCGACGAATTCCGGGATCAGGCCGAATTTCAACAGGTCTTCCGGTTCCAGCTCGGTGAACATGTCGCCGATGGTGCGGCTTTCCTCGTCCTTGACCTCGGCGCCGAAGCCAATGGCGGAACCGCGGCCGCGCTGGCTGATGATCTTTTCCAGCCCGGCAAAGGCGCCGCCGCAGATGAACAGGATGTTGGTGGTGTCGACCTGCAGGAATTCCTGCTGCGGATGCTTGCGCCCGCCCTGCGGCGGCACGGAGGCGACGGTGCCTTCCATGATCTTCAGCAGCGCCTGCTGCACGCCCTCGCCCGAGACGTCGCGGGTGATCGAGGGGTTGTCGGACTTGCGGGTGATCTTGTCGACCTCGTCGATATAGACGATGCCGCGCTGCGCCCGCTCGACGTTGTATTCGCTGGCCTGCAAGAGCTTCAGGATGATGTTCTCGACATCCTCGCCCACGTAACCGGCCTCGGTCAGCGTGGTCGCGTCGGCCATGGTGAACGGCACGTCGAGAATCCGCGCCAGCGTCTGCGCCAGAAGCGTCTTGCCGCAACCGGTGGGACCGATCAGCAGGATGTTGGATTTCGCCAGCTCGATATCGCCGGTCTTGCCGGCGTGGTTGAGGCGCTTGTAATGGTTGTGGACGGCGACGGACAGCACCCGCTTGGCATGCTGCTGGCCGATCACATAATCGTCAAGCACCTCGCAGATCTCGCGCGGCGTCGGCACGCCGTCCGCGGATTTCAGGCCGGCCGACTTGGTTTCCTCGCGGATGATGTCCATGCACAACTCGACGCACTCGTCGCAGATGAACACGGTCGGTCCCGCGATCAGCTTGCGCACTTCGTGCTGGGACTTGCCGCAGAACGAGCAATACAAGGTGTTCTTGCTGTCGCCGCCAGAGTTGTTCGCCATCACATACCTTCTGGGGCCTGCGGCCCCGTCGTCAAATCCGGGCCAGTAGACCGGATCAATCCTGCCATATTGTTAAGCCTAAGTCACAGCCATTTCCGGCACAACGCCAAAATCGCCGATATGCGCAGAGGTGCCGAAAGCGCATCACTCCTCGGTGTCGGCCTTGGCGCGGTTCTCGACAATCTCGTCGATATGGCCCCATTCCAGCGCTTCCTTCGGCGACATGAAGTTGTCGCGTTCCAGCGCCTTTTCAACAGCCTTGACCGATTGGCCGGAATGTTTCGAGTAGATGTGGTTCAGCTGGTCCTTGAGCTTTTGCGTCTCGTTGGCGTGGATCATGATGTCCGTCGCCTGTCCCTGGTAGCCGCCCGAGGGCTGGTGCACCATGATCCGCGCATTGGGCAGCGAATAGCGCATTCCCTTCTCGCCGGCGATCGCCAGAAGCGAGCCCATAGAGGCCGCCTGCCCGACGATCAGGGTCGAGACCTTCGGCCGCACGTATTGCATCGTGTCGTAGATCGACAGTCCGGCGGTCACCACGCCGCCGGGGCTGTTGATGTACATGCTGATTTCCTTTTTCGGGTTCTCCGATTCAAGGAACAGCAGCTGCGCCACGATCAGGCTGGACATGCCGTCATGGACCGGGCCGTTGAGGAAGATGATCCGCTCCTTCAGCAGGCGCGAGAAGATGTCGTAGGCGCGCTCGCCCCGGCTGGTCTGCTCGACCACCATCGGCACGAGGTTGTTCATGAAATGCTGGTACTGCTCTACGGGATCGGTCATCTGCCTGCCTTCTTGGATCGGGGCGCCGGGAATAACATCGCCGGGTTGCCAGAGTCTTAGTGTTGCGTACGGGCGGCTGCAAGGG
This sequence comes from Paracoccaceae bacterium, assembly GCA_024644285.1. Lineage (GTDB taxonomy): Bacteria > Pseudomonadota > Alphaproteobacteria > Rhodobacterales > Rhodobacteraceae > JAHELH01. Next base: position 1,867 of record JAHELH010000326.1, read on the forward strand.
CGGCACCGGTCACGTTTGCCGGGCCTGCGCCTCAGACGCCAAGGTAGCGCGCCGCCACCTGCCCGGTGATCTCTTCCGGTGCCCCCGCCCAGACCGAGCGGCCGCGTTCCAGGATCACCGCGCGGTCCATGACGCTGCGCATCTCGGCCAGCGACTTGTCGATCAAGAGCAGCGCCAGACCCGCCGCCTTCAGCCGCCCCACCGCGTCCCAGATCTGGGCCCGGATCACCGGGGCCAGGCCCTCGGTCGCCTCGTCCAGCACCAGCAGCCGCGGGTTGGTCATCAGCGCCCGCCCGATCGCAAGCATCTGCTGCTCGCCGCCCGACAGGGTGCCGCCGGCCTGCCCGGCGCGCTCGGCCAGCACCGGGAACAGGTCGTGCACCCCGGCCAGCCCCCAGGGTCCGCGGCGCGCGGCGACGGTGAGGTTCTCGCGCACCGTGAGGCCCGCGAAGATGCGCCGGCCCTCGGGCACCAGCCCGATGCCCAGCCGCGCGGCGTCGTGGCTGGCCAGCGCGCGCAGGTCGCGCCCGGCGAAGTCCAGCACGCCGCCCGCCGGCATCATCCGGGTGAGGCAGCGCACGGTGGTGGTCTTGCCCATGCCGTTGCGCCCCATCAGCGCCACCGCCTCGCCCTCGGCCACCGCCAGATCGACGCCGAACAGCGCCTGGACATGGCCGTAGGCGGCGGTGACGCCGCGCAGGTCGAGCAGGGTCAAACCGGCTCTCCCAGATAGGCGCGCTGCACCTCCGGGTCGGCGCGGACCTGGTCGACGGTGCCGCTGGCCAGCACCCGGCCGTAGCTGAGCACGGTGATCCGGTCGGCCAGCCGGAACACCGCGTCCATGTCGTGCTCGACCAGCAGGATCGGCGCCTCGTGGCGCAAGCCGTCAAGCAGAACGGTCAGCCGTGCCGTGCCGTCGGCGCCCATCCCGGCCAT
>JAHELH010000051.1 GCA_024644285.1 Paracoccaceae bacterium
CCGTCGACCGGCTGCAGCAGCTTGTCCGCGCCGCCCATGCGCGACGAGGTGCCGGCGGCGAAGACGAGGATGGGCAGCGGGCCGGCTCCGGGCATTCGGTATCCCCGGGACAGACGGCTCAGCGCTCTGGGATCAGCCCGCGCGGGCTGAACCTCAGCACCAGAACCATCAGAAGTCCCATGGTAAAGAGCCGCATGTGCGCCGCCGATTCCAATAGATGGGCCTTCAGCCAGCTCCCGTCGGCCATCCCCGCGGTCACAACATCCATCAGAAGGCGCCCCAGCGGTTCGACCTCGACCCACAGGAACCAGATCAGGAACCCGCCCAGCACCGCGCCGAAATTATTTCCCGAACCGCCGACGATGACCATGACCCAGACCAGGAAGGTAAAGCGCAAGGGCTGGTAGGCGCCTGGCGTGAGCTGGCCGTCGAGCGTCGTCATCATCGCGCCCGCCAGCCCGCAGACCGCCGAGCCGAGGACGAAGATCTGCAGGTGCCGCTTGGTGACATCCTTGCCCATCGCCTCTGCCGCGATCTCGTTGTCGCGGATCGCCCGCATCATCCGACCCCAGGGCGAGTTCAGCGCCTTTTCCGCCAGCCAGATCAGCGCAGCCAGCACGATGAGGAACAGCGCGGCATAGGCGAGCTTGACCACGATGGCCGACCCCGCCGCCGGATCGGCGCCCAGCGACTGCATCCGCGCCACGAAATCCGGATTTCCCTGCAGGTCGACCTCGTAGGGGACGGGGCGCGGGATGCCGATCACGTTCTTGACGCCGCGGCTCAGCCAGTCCTCGTTCTTCAGCACCGCGATGATGATCTCGGCGATCCCGAGCGTCGCGATGGCCAGGTAGTCCGAGCGCAGGCCGAGGGCCGTCTTGCCGATCAGCCAGGCCGCGCCTGCGGCCAGCGCCATCCCCACGGGCCAGGCCATCAGGACCGGCAGGCCCAGTCCGCCCAGAAACCCGGTACCGGCGGGATTGACCGCCTCGATCGCCGCCACCGCGGGATCGAACACGGCGCGGTAGATGAAAAAGCCGCCGATCAGCAGGGCCAGCAGCAGGCCCGTCCGCAGCCAGCCCCTTGCCATGTGCTGCCAGACATAGACCGCCGCGGCGATGGTTGCGGCCCCTATCGCCAGCGCCGCCAGCACCCGCGCGCCGCCGGCGGCCCAGGCCTCGGTCACCGGCGGCATGCCGATCAGCACCGCCGCCAGCCCCCCCAGAGCGACGAAGCCCATCACGCCGATGTTGAACAGCCCGGCATAGCCCCATTGCATGTTGACGCCCAGCGCCATGATCGCGCTGATCAACCCCATGTTGACGATCCCGAGGGCCACGTTCCAGCCCTGCAGGAACCCGACGCCGATGATCAGCAGAAAGACCAGACCGAAGAGAAGTACGTTGCGCAGTGGCAGGGTCATCCCGATCTCCCCGCGAAAATGCCCGTCGGGCGGAACAGCAGCACGATGATCAGGATCACGAAGCTGACCGCGAACTTGTAGTCCGTAGAAAGCAGTTGCACCAAACTGCTCGGCTCCAACGGTTCCGGCAGCATGTAGACCAGCACCTTCTTCCAGGCATAAGTGATCGTCACCTCGGAAAAGGCGATGACGAAGCCGCCGACGATGGCGCCGATGGGCGACCCCAGCCCGCCCACGATCGCGCTGGCGAATATCGGCAGCAGCAGCTGGAAATAGGTGAACGGCTTGAAGGATTTGTCCAGCCCGTACAGCACACCCGCGATGGTCGCCAGCGCGGCGACGATGATCCAGGTGATCATCACGACGCGTTCGGGGTTGATGCCGGACAGAAGCGCCAGATCCTCGTTGTCGGAATAGGCGCGCATCGACTTGCCGGTACGTGTCCGGTTGAGAAACCAGAACATCAGCGCCACGACGATGATCGCCGTGACGATGGTAATGCCCTGCGTGGTCTTGAACGCAAGCCCCTCGTCCAGCCCGGTCATCTCTTTGAAATCGCGGGCGGTAATGATGAAGCGCGCGCCGTCGGCGAAGTTCTGATCGTCCGGTCCGATGATGAAACGGACGATCCCGTTCATCATGAACATCACGCCCATCGAGACGATGACCAGCACCACCGGCTTGACCTTCTTCTCGCGATAGAACTGGTACACGACCTTGTCGGTGCCGAGGACAAACAGAGCGGTGACCGCAATTCCGAAGGGCAGGGCCAACAGCGCCGTGGGCAGCGCCCCGAAGCTGACGCCCAATGACTGCAGCCACCAGGTCAGCAGGATCGTCGCCATCGCGCCGAACGCCATTGTGTCGCCATGGGCGAAGTTGGAAAAGCGCAGGATGCCGTAGATCAGCGTGACCCCCAACGCGCCAAGCGCCAGCTGCGCGCCATAGGCGAGGGCAGGGATCACGACGAAATTCGACAGCGCGACGATGGCATTGAGGATGTCCATCAGCCAATCTCCTCGCAGGTGCCGTCGAGGCTGCCGCGCGCGGGCCCCGAATAGACCGCCGAGCCGTCTTGCTGCGCGGTCAGAACATGGGTGCCGGTGACCGGATCGTCGGTCCAGAATCCGCGCACTCCGCCGGTCATCAGGATCGGCTCGGCGACGAAGCTTTGCGTTCCCAGCCGGACCCGGGTGACCTTGCGGCGCGGCGGGTCGTTTGGATCCAGCGCCGGGGCGAACTGGGCGTGGTCAATGGAAAACTCCACGGTCACCTCGCCGTCGGCAAAGGCGCAGGAAAGCGCGGCGATGCGCGCTTTTGCCGTGGCCGGGCCAATCGCCGTGACCGCCGCTACTGCGATGCATCCTGCCACTCGAAGACTTGGCACCTTCACTGGCCGACCTCGCAAGTGCCGAGATAGGTGATTGCCTGCGGTCCATCGGCCAGATGTGCCGTGAAACGCGCCGCGCCGTCCGCCGAGGCCAGCGTCAACACGTAAAAGCCGCTTTCCGTCATTCCGGCCAGGTGCGCGAATTCCCCGGTTCCGCCCACGGCGACGCCGATGGTTTCTGCATCGGTGACCAGCTCCATCTCGAACGGGCCGCCCGTTCCGGCGCGGAACGTCAGCTCGAACTGGGTCTCCTGACAGATCTCGCCCTCGTAGCATTCGGTGGTGAAAGTGCATTGGCTGGCCGCATGCCCGCCAGCGGGAAAGCAGAAAAGGCCCGCAATCACCGATATATGCCGACCGACCCTCATCCTCCAAGGAAACTCCGCCGGACCTCTTCGTTCGCCAACAGCGCCTTGCCGGTGTCGGTGAATGCGTTGCGGCCCTGGACGAGCACGAACCCGGTATCGGCGATCTCCAGCGCCTGACGCGCATTCTGCTCGACCATCAGGATCGAGATCCCGGTACGGGCCACTTCGATGATCCGGTCGAACAACTCGTCCATCACGATGGGCGATACGCCCGCCGTCGGCTCGTCGAGCATCAGAAGCTGCGGCTCGGTCATCAGCGCCCGGCCAACGGCGACCTGCTGGCGCTGGCCGCCCGACAGCTCACCCGCCATCTGCCGGCGCTTGTCCTTGAGGATCGGGAACAGGTCATAGACCTGCTCCATGGTCTGGCGGATGCCATCGCGGCGCAGGAACGCGCCCATCTCGAGGTTTTCCTCGACCGTCATCGATGTGAAGATGTTGTTGGTCTGCGGCACGAAGGCCATGCCCTTGGCCACCCGCGCCTGGGGCGTCAGGTCGCTGATATCCTCGCCATCCAACACCACCCGCCCGCCATGCAGGTCGAGCATCCCGAAGACCGCCTTCATGCCGGTGGACTTGCCGGCACCGTTGGGTCCGACGATCACGGCGATCTGGCCCTTGTCGACGAAGATCGTGCAGTCGTGCAGGATGTCCGGCCCGCGGCCATAGCCGCCGGTCATGTTTTCGCCGATGAGAAACGGCAATTCCCCAGCGGCCGGCGCGACTTGGTCGCCGTGCTTGACGTGGGGAAAGGTGCCCCCCGGGCGGGGATTGGTGATCGTGACATCCTTGTTGCCGCGATCGGAATATGGGTCTGTGCCGCTCAAAGCAGCTGCTCCGCCTCGGTGATCTTGAAGTGGCCCAGGAACCGGCGATGCGCGCGCTGCGCCTCTTCCGCCGCCATGTCTTCGGGCGCCATGGTGATGAACTGGATCACGAGGCCGCGGGCGACCAGATAGGAATGCACGGTCTGCAGCGCCGCTCCCCGGTGGGTGATCTTGTAAAGCAGCTTGCCGGCGGGCAGGCCATCGACCTTGCCGCCACTCATCTCGTCTATCAGCATCTCGGTCCGCCGCTGCGGTCCGGTCAGCATGAGGCTTTTAAGGATTTCGGTCTCCAACTGGTCCTGCGTGATCCGCTGACCCCGGGCCGACTGGACAATCACCTTGCCGGCGTTGCCCGCATCGTTGCCGAAGACCGCGATGCCCTCGACCCTCGGGCGCAGCGTCTTGCGTGCCCAGCTGTCAGCACCGTCGCAGAATTTCACCTGGCGATGGACGGAACTGCAATCCGCCACCGCCGCCGAGGCCAGCAGCCCAATCGCCGCGGCGGTCGTCAGCCCTGCCTTGATCCCCACTACGTTGCCTCCATTGCCTTTGCCTTGTTCTTCAGCCCGGTCCCCAGATAGGCCTCGATCACGTGCTCGTTCGCCTTGATTTCTTCCAGCGTACCCTCTGCCAGCACGTGTCCCTCGGCCATGCAGATCACCGGGTCGCAGATGCGCCCGATGAAATCCATGTCGTGCTCGATGACGACGAAGGTATATCCGCGCTCCTCGTTCAGGCGCAGGATCGCGTCGCCGATCGTCCGCAGCAGTGTGCGGTTGACCCCGGCACCGACCTCGTCGAGGAAGACGATGCGCGCATCGACCATCATGGTGCGACCAAGTTCCAGCAGCTTCTTCTGCCCGCCCGAAAGATTGCCGGCCCTCTCGTCTTTCAGGTGATCTATGGTCAGGAATTCAAGGACTTCGTCGGCTTTTTTCAGAAGGGCGCGTTCTTCTTCCGCCACCCGCCTGCGGGCAAACCAGGCGTTCCATAGCGTCTCGCCCGATTGCCCGCCCGGCACCATCATCAGGTTTTCGCGCACCGTCATCGAGGAGAACTCGTGCGCGATCTGGAAGGTGCGCAGCAGTCCCTTGGCGAACAGTTCGTGCGGCGGCAGTCCGGTGATGTCTTCGCCCGCCATGGTCACCTTACCCGAGGTGGGCTCAAGAACACCGGCGATCACGTTGAAAAGTGTGGTCTTTCCAGCCCCGTTCGGGCCGATCAGGCCGGTGATCGAGCCTTCCTCGATCTGCAGGGTTGCGCCATCGACGGCGCGGAAACCGCCGAAATGCTTGTGAAGATCCTCGACGCGGATCATCCGGCTATCCGCGGCGGCGCGCTTGACGGCAGTTTCGTTCGACCGGCCATCACGAAGGCCACGGCAAAGCCTGTTTCGTCACGACATTCCCCTGCGAACTTGGCGTTCTTGTTGATCCCCACGTTAGACCGGTCTCGGACGAAAGGGAACCCGGGGGCGTGATATGCCGCACGACATGTGCCCACCTGTGGCGGGCCGGCGACGCAAAGACACAAGATAAGGTAAGTCGCGGATCAGACCGACAGCCTGGCGGCGTGACTTCCACGTTCGCGGTAGGGAGTGGTGTCGTAATGCGCCCGGTAGCATTTCGAAAAATGCGACGGCGAGGCGAACCCACAGGCCAGCGCGACGTTGATCACGCTCATGTCGGTCTGCATTAGCAGATTGCGCGCCTTCTGCAGCCGCAACTCCATGTAATAGCGTTTGGGCGAGCGGTTCAGGTAGCGCCGGAACAGCCGCTCCAGCTGCCGTGTCGACATGCCGACATCCTTGGCCAGAATCGACGGGCTGATCGGTTCCTCGATATGGCTTTCCATCATCTGGATCACCTGGCTCAGCTTGGGATGGCGCACGCCGATGCGCGTGGGCACGCTCAGCCGCTGTGTATCCTGGTCGGTGCGGATCGAGGAATAGATCAGCTGGTCGGCCACGGCGTTGGCCAGGTCTTCGTCGTGGTCGTCGGCGATGATCTTCAGCATCAGATCGATGGAAGAGGTGCCGCCCGCCGTGGTCAGCCGGTTGCCGTCGATCACGAAGACGGACTTTGTCAAACGGACATCGTCGAATTCCTCGAGAAAACTGTCCTGGTTCTCCCAGTGGATCGTCGCCTTCTTGCCGTCGAGCAGGCCGGCCTTGGCCAGCGTGTAGCCGGCAGTGCAGAGCCCGCCGATCACCGGCCCGCGCCGCGCCTCGCGCCGCAGCCAGTTCAGCAGCTTCTTGGTCGAGGCCTCCTGCACGTCTACCCCGCCGCAGACCAATATGGTGTCGTCGCGGCGCATCTCGACCAGGTCGCAATCGACACGGAATCGCGTGCCGGCCGAACACTGGATTTCGTCTCCGCCCTCGCCAACGAGGATCCACTTGTAGACCGTGCGCTCGGCCATCCGATTGGCGATCCGCAGGCATTCCAGCGCGCAGGCAAAGCTGAGCATGGTGAAATCGTCCAGCAGGACGAACACGAAACGCCGCGGTTCGGGCGCGGTTTCCGGTTTGACAGCGTCTCTTCGATTCGACTGCATCGGCTCGCCGGTTGAGGAAATAATGCGAAAGCGAAACAGGTTTGCCCGGCCAGAGCAAGAGAGAGGCCGCGAAAAAGCCCCCGTTTCCCGGAATGGGTGTACGGCTCGCGGCGATTTGAAGGTTTTCAGCCGGTTGGCATCGGCCTATAAACCGGGTTCGTCACTTCGAATTGCTGGAGAGGAAAGATGAGCACTTGGGAAAAGTCGGGATGGCGCGCCAAGCCGCGGATCCAGATGCCCGACTATACGGATGAGGCCGCGCTGCAAGCCGTCGAGGCGCAGCTTGCCAAATATCCGCCGCTTGTCTTTGCCGGCGAGGCGCGGACGCTCAAGCGCAAGCTGGCCGACGTGTCGCGCGGCAACGCCTTTCTACTTCAGGGCGGCGACTGTGCCGAAAGTTTTTCCGAGTTCTCGGCCGATAACATCCGCGACACCTTCAAGGTGATGCTGCAGATGGCGATGGTGCTGACCTTCGGCGCGAAGGTGCCGGTGGTTAAGATCGGCCGGGTGGCGGGCCAGATGGCGAAGCCGCGCTCGGCGCCGACCGAGGTTCGGGACGGCGTGGAACTGCCCAGCTACCGCGGCGATATCGTGAATGGCTTCGATTTCACGCCCGCGGCGCGTATTCCAGACCCGCAGCGCATGCTGCAGGCCTACACGCAGGCTGCGGCCTCGCTGAACCTACTGCGCGCGTTCTCGACGGGCGGTTTCGCCGATGTCCACCGGGTCCACGCCTGGACGCTTGGCTTCACCGACCACGAGGATGCCGAACGCTATCGCGACATGGCGAACCGGATTTCTGACACGCTGGACTTCATGACGGCGGCGGGGATCGGCCCCGCGGCGGAACACGAGATGTCGACGGTCGATTTCTACACCAGCCACGAGGCGCTGCTTCTGGAATACGAAGAGGCGCTGACGCGCGTCGATTCGACCTCGGGCGCCACCATCGCGGGCTCGGGCCACATGATCTGGATCGGCGACCGGACACGGCAGCCGGACGGCGCGCATGTGGAATTCGCCCGCGGCGTGATCAACCCGATCGGCCTGAAATGCGGGCCGACGCTGACCACCGGTCACCTCAAGTCGCTGATGGCGAAGCTGAACCCGGAAAACGAGCCCGGACGCCTGACGCTGATTTGCCGCTTTGGCGCGGGCAGCGTGGCAGAGCATCTGCCCCGGCTGATCAAGGCCGTTCAGGAAGAGGGCGCGCACGTCGTCTGGTCCTGCGACCCGATGCACGGCAACACGATCAAGTCGTCGTCCGGCTACAAGACCCGGCCCTTCGAGTCGGTCCTGCGCGAAGTGCAGGAGTTCTTCGCCATCCACAATGCGGAGGGCACCGTGCCCGGCGGCGTGCATTTCGAGATGACCGGCAAGGACGTCACGGAATGCACCGGCGGCGTGCGCGCGGTCACCGACGGCGATCTCAGCGACCGTTATCACACTGCCTGCGACCCGCGGCTCAACGCCTCGCAGGCGCTGGAGCTTGCGTTCCTCGTGGCCGAAGAGCTTATGGGGCGGCGGACCGGCCGGCAAGCCGAGGCGTCTTGATCTCTGCGATCTGACTGGAAAGGCCCCGGTGATCCGGGGCCTTTTTTGTTGCTCAATCGTCGGATTTGACGAGCCGTAGCGCCGGTTGCGATGGCAGCGGCCGGCGCGGCTCGTATGGCTGCCCGGACTCGGCGAAGCCCGGCATGATCGGGCGTTGCGCCGGAACCGGCGCAGCCTGCGGCGATGCGGTCGCCACGATCCGCCTTGTCTGCACCTGCTCGATGCCGAACCGGCGCGGCGTGCGCCCGATTTCGCCCAGAGCCTGCAGGCATCCAAGCACGCGCGGCACGGACCCGCCACCGCTACCGAGCGGCGCGAGGTAAAGCCGCGCAGAGAGGGAAGGGCGACCGATCCCCCGCGGCGCGCTCAGCGTCAGGTCGGCCACTTTCGGTTCGCTGACCACAGCCTCCAATGTGCGGCTAAGCCGGGCGCGGTCGCCGGGCGCGAAAAACGCCGTCATCGGCATGCCGCGCACCTCCATGCCCAACAGGTCCGACAGGTGCATCCCCGCGACGCGGATGCGGCCGACGCCCGGCGCGATGTGTTCCAGGATGAACGCGTATTCCAGCGCGCATTCCAGCCCGCGAGGATCGACCTCGGCGCGTTCGGGCATCAGCCGTCCATTTCGCAGCGCCTCCCAATAGGCATCGACCTGAGCGATCGCCGGATAACTCATCCGTCCGTTCCCCTGAAAAAGCGACACGATCTTGCCGTCGCCAACCCGGCCATGATGCATACCTTCACCCATTCTCACCCGCGACGGGACAGGCCGCACGCATTGTGGCCGCCCCCCCTCTCTGTTAACGCATAGGTCACAAACCTTACCGAAGGCTTAATGCCACAAAACCGGGCGCAAGGGGCGTCAAAAAGTCTTAAAGGGTTAATCCGGATGACCAAATCCATGACCGGCTTCGCCTCTGGCACCGGTGCGCACGAGGGCTGGGCATGGGCCTGGGACATCCGGGCGGTGAATGCCCGTGGGTACGACTTGCGGCTGCGACTGCCCGATTGGCTGGGCGGCCTGGAGCAACCGTTGCGCGCCGCCTTCGGGAAGGTGGTGGCGCGCGGAAACGTCACCGTGAACCTGCGGGTGTCCCGCGCCGAAGAGGCAGCGGACGAGACGCTGGACAGCGCCGCGCTGGCGCGGGTGATTGGCAACCTGGCCGCGGTCGACGATGCCGCCGAAGCCGCCGGTGTGCTTCTGGGCCGGGCGACGGCGGCCGATATCCTGCAGATGCGCGGCGTGCTGTCCGCCGAAACAGCGGTGGATGATCCCGAGCCCCTGATCAAGGCCATCCTGGACGATCTGCCCAGCTTACTCGACGCGTTTGACGCCATGCGCGGGACAGAGGGCGCGGCGCTTGCATCCGTGATCTCGGGCCAGCTCGACCAGATCGAACGCCTGACCGCCGAGGCGTCGGCGCTGGCCGAGGCGCGCCGCGACCAGGCGGCGGCGAAGCTGCGGGAGAATCTTGCCCGGGTCCTGGACAATGCCGACGGCGCCGATCCGGACCGGGTGGCGCAGGAACTGGCGCTGATCGCGGTCAAGGCCGACGTCACCGAAGAGATCGACCGGCTTGACGCCCATGTGGCCGCGGCGCGCGAACTGCTGGCCTCTGACGGGGCGCGCGGCCGCAAGCTCGACTTTCTGGCGCAGGAATTCAACCGCGAGGCCAACACGTTGTGCTCCAAGGCGCAGGCCAACGACCTGACCCGCGTCGGCCTTGACCTGAAAGCTGTCATCGATCAGATGCGCGAACAGGTACAGAACGTGGAGTAGGGAATGCCCGAGCGCCGGGGCCTGCTGATCATCCTGTCCTCGCCATCGGGCGCGGGGAAGTCGACGCTTGCCCGCGCCCTGCGTGACTGGGATCCGACGATCCGGTTCTCGGTCTCGGCCACGACCCGGGCTCCGCGCAACGGGGAAACGGACGGGCGCGAGTACCATTTCGTCGACGAGGCCGCCTTCAAGCGCGCGGTGGCCGAGGGCGAGATGCTGGAGCACGCCCATGTCTTCGGACATTTCTACGGCTCGCCCGCCGCGCCGGTCCGCAAGGCCATCGGCGAAGGCTGCGACATGCTGTTCGACATCGACTGGCAGGGCGCACAGCAAATCAAGGAAAGCGCTCTGCGCGACCACGTTTTGTCGATCTTCCTGCTGCCGCCGTCCATCGAGGAACTTCGCCGCCGGCTGATCAGCCGCGGCCAGGACACCGACGAGACCATCGCCCGGCGCATGCAGAGAAGCTGGGACGAGATCAGCCATTGGGACAGCTACCACTACGTGCTGGTCAACGAAGACCTTGCGGCCACCGCCGAACGCCTCAAGACCATCGTCAGCGCAGAGCGCCTGCGCCGCTCGCAACAGCCGAATCTGCTGGAACACGTCCGCACGCTGCAGCGCGAATTCGAGGACCGCTCATGATCTACGAACTCGACGGCATCGCCCCCGACATCGACGCGGACGCCTGGGTGGCCCCCGACGCCAATGTGATCGGGAAAGTGACGCTCGGGGCCGGCGCCTCGGTCTGGTTCGGCGCGACCTTGCGCGGCGATAACGAGCGCATAATCGTGGGGCAGGGGTCGAACATCCAGGAAAACTGCGTCCTGCACACCGATATCGGCTATCCCCTGACCATCGGGGACGACTGCACCGTCGGTCACAAGGCGATGCTGCACGGTTGCACCATCGAGGACGGGGCTCTGATCGGCATGGGCGCCACCGTGCTGAACGGCGCGGTGATCGGCGCGGGCAGCCTGATCGGGGCGGGGGCTCTGATCCCGCAGAACAAGGTCATCCCGCCCCACTCGCTGGTGATGGGCGCTCCGGGCAAGGTGGTCCGCGAACTGGACGAAGCCGCCCGCGCCGCGACAGTCGCGAATACCCGGCACTACGTCGCCAACGCCACCCGCTTCCGCAACGGCCTGAAGCCCGTGAGCGGATGAG
>JAHELH010000327.1 GCA_024644285.1 Paracoccaceae bacterium
CGTCGCTGATCTCTTCAAGTCCAGCGATCATCCGCAGGGTGGTCGACTTGCCGCAACCGGACGGTCCGACGAGCACGACGAATTCCTGCTCCTGCACTTCAAGGTCGATGCCGTGCACGACTTGCACCGCTCCGTAAGCTTTGACGATGCCTTCAAGACGGACTTCGGTCATGTCCCCTCCCAGCGATGCGCCGGCCCCCGCGGGGCGCGACTATGAGAAATTCGCGGCGGCGATTCGCCCCGAACACAAACTGGTATACTAGTAATCTGACTGGTATACTAGTCTGAAATCGTGTAAGACCGAGTCGTTCCCGGCAAACCGAGGGAAACGAAGGAAAAAATGAAAGACGCCGAAATCGCTATCAGGCCGACTGCTGGTCCCGCCGTGCCTGTCGCACCGCCAAGAACCGGTCACGGACCCATTCCCCGCGCCGGGGCACGTCAGGTGCCGATTTGTCTCGGGCCGGTCGGGATGATGGTGACGGCGCCGCATGGACTCGCTCAAAGGCCGGAATTTGGCTATTCAAAGATTGTCTTGGAGGACGAGCAATGGATCAGGTGACCCAGATCAGTGAACGTCGGACCAGCGTCGACGACATCTTCGACTACTTGCACGACGAAATCCTGTCGCTGCGCCTGCGCCCGGGCGACAAGATCTCCGAAGCGGATGTTGCCGCGCGCTTCGGCGTGTCACGCCAGCCGGTCCGCGACGCGTTCAGCCGGCTTGCGAACCTCGACCTTCTGTTGATCCGCCCGCAGCGCGCCACCGAGGTCAGGCGCTTTTCGGCCCGCGAGATCGAGAAGTCCCGTTTCGTCCGCGCCGCCGTCGAACGCGAGGTTCTGCGGCGCGCGGCAGAACTTTGCGACGAGAAAGGCGCGGCGATGCTCGATGCCTGCCTGGCCGAGCAGGCGCGGATCATCAAGGAGCGGGACTTCGATGCCTTCGGCGCACTGGACTACGACTTTCACAAGACGCTCTGCCACATCGCGAAGGTCGATTTCGCTTTCGACGTGATCCAGGTCGAGAAGGCCAAGGTCGACCGGCTGTGCATGCTGGGCCTGGCCAAGGAAGACCGCATGCCGCAGCTCGTCGAGGATCACGAGGCGATCGCCGCGGCGGTCAAGGCCAACGATCCCGACCGCGCCGTCGAGATCGGCGTGAAGCACCTGGCGCGTCTGGACGAGACAATCGCGCACATCACGGCGACCAACGCCAACTACTTCGAACCCGAAGACGACTGAGCGAACGACCGGCGGCCCGTTCCGCCCACCGTCGTCACCGTCGCCCCCGGCGCGGGGCCGCACGCTCGCCGTCATTCCAGAAAGCCTGCCCGATGCCCGCCCTTCCGGCCGATCCCGCAACTTCGCCCACCCGCGCCGTCTTCGGCCTAGCCTGGCCGCTGACGCTGAAGGCGATCATGCTGCACGGGATCGTGGTGATCGATGCCTACCTGGTCTCGGCGCTGGGCGAACAGGCGCTTGCGGTCCTGGGTCTCGCCGCCGCCATCGCAGGCCTGCTGCTCGGGGTGCTCTTGTCGTTCTCCAATGCCACGCAGATCCGCATCGCCCAGGCCTCGGGCACCGGCGACGCCAGATTTCTGAAGACCGCTCTGCTCTCGGGCCTGACCATCAACATCGCGGCCTGCGCGATCGGGTTGGTCCTGCTGGCAGCCGTGGCGCGGCCGATCATAGACAGCCTCGCGCATAATCCCTGGATCGCCGAACAGGCGCTTCGCTATCTTGCGGTCTTCGCCATCGTCATCGCGGCGGAGTCGGTGCACCAGTGCCTCTCGGCCTATTTCAACGGCACTGGCGACACCCGCCTGCCGCTTTACAGCTATGTGCTGGGCGTGCCGGTCAACGTCGGCGTCAGCATCGCCTTCATCCACGGCCTTTTCGGGGCGCCTGAACTGGGCGTGGTCGGCGCCGCCGTCGGCAGCGCCACCGCCGCGGTCCTGCAGGCAAGCTTCCTGGGCCTCTGCCTGTGGCACAAGACCGGCTTCTACCGTGGCGTTGCCGGCTGGCGCAACGGCACTTTCGCCGCGTCACTAAGGCGGCACCTGGCCTTCGCCTGGCCCATCGCCGCGACCTTCATCAGCGCCACCGCGGCCGCCAATGTCTGCATGCTGCTCTACGCCAAGCTCGACGTGAACGCCTTTGCCGCGATGACGCTGATCATGCCCTGGGTGCAGGTCGCCGGCACCGTCGGCATGTCCTGGGCGCAGGCCACCGGCATCATCGTGGCGCAGCTTCTGGGCAGCGACCGACGCGGCGAAACCCTCGACCGCTTTCTCAGCGGCGCCTGGCGGGCGGCCTTCATTGCAGCCGGACTGGTCGCAGTGGTCTACCTTACGGTCATCATGGCCTCGCCCTGGCTCTATTCCGAGCTGCACCCGACGACGCGGGCCACCCTGATCGGCTTCTGGCCGATCCTGCTGTTTCTGCCGTTCCCCAAGGGGTCCAATGCGATCTGCGGCAATACGCTGCGCGCGGCCGGCGAGACGGTTTACGTGATGCACATCTTCATCTGGTCGCAATGGCTGTTCCGGGTACCGGTCACCGCGCTTCTGGTCCTGTTTCTCGGCGTACCGGTATTCTGGGTGTTCTCGCTTCTGCTTCTTGAGGAATTGATCAAGTTCCCCGCCTTCCATGCGCGCCTCCATCGCGGCGACTGGAAGAGCGCGTCCGTCGAGGCCTAGGCGCAAACCGGCCGGCCAGGCAATTTCCTCACTTGCAAGCAAGCGTATTTAATACTAGTATACTAGTCACCCAAGCCGCAGGAGACCC
>JAHELH010000328.1 GCA_024644285.1 Paracoccaceae bacterium
CTATAGCGCGACAATCTGGATGGGAGAGACCAGCGACAATCAGGACGAAGAACTGGGGTCGCGGTTTGGAGATGATTGTCGCTGGTGATTTGAAGTGCAAGCTTTTTATTCTGATGATTGTCGTTGCGCGACAATGCATCGAGTTTCAAGGTTGGCAGTCTTGAAGGACGTCGATCGCAGGGCGAGCGGCGGCGACCGCCTGAACGAAGCCCCCTCTTCGCTCTTTGGGTGGCTTCGAGCGGGCTTCGCTCAGGCTTTCTCGAAGTTGGTTGGGACCGAGGCCATCAGGCGGCGGATTTCGCGGTGGCGTGCTTAGGCGGTCTTCCTCGGCCTCTTTTGTTGCTGAGCGCGGTTTTCCGGCGATAGCTCTCGACATTCATCTCGAAGATGGTGGCGTGATGCACCAACCGATCAATGGCCGCCAGCGTCATCGCCTGGTCGGGAAAGATCTTGCCCCATTCGCCGAAGGCCTGGTTGGCGGTGATCAGGATGGATCGTCGTTCGTAGCGGGTGCTGATGAGCTCGAACAGCACGCTGGTTTCGGCTTGGTCCTTGGTGACATAGGTGATGTCGTCGAGGATCAGGAGATGGTATTTGTCGAGCTTGGCGAGCGCCGCCTCGAGGGCGAGTTCGCGTCTCGCGATCTGCAGCTTTTGCACGAGGTCGGTGGTTCTTGTGAACAGGACGCGATAGCCGTTTTCGACCAAGGCGAGGCCAAGCGCTGCCGCGATGTGCGATTTTCCGGCGCCGGGCGGGCCAAAAACCAGCAAATTGGCGCCCTTGTCGAGCCAGCCGTCGCCGGCGGCGAGCGCCATCACCTGGGCCTTGCTGATCATGGGCACGGCATTGAAGTCGAAGCTCTCCAAGGTCTTTCCTGGCGGCAGCCTGGCTTCGCTCAAGTGGCGTTCGATGCGCCGTTTGGCGCGCTCGGCGACCTCGTGCTCGGCCAGGGTGGCGAGGAAGCGGGCGGCGGGCCAGCCTTCCTTGTCGGCCCGATCGGCGACATACTTCCAGCCGGCCTTGATCGCGGGCAGGCGCAGCTCGCCGAGGAGCAAAGCGAGGCGGGCTGCGTCGACGGGATCGGTTGTCTTAGTCATGCTGCGCCTCCCTGCTGAATGGTCGCCAGGTCGTCGTAGAGGCCGAGCGGCGCCGTGGCGACAGTGACGCTGGGGAAGGTCGCGGCGTCGGGTAGGAAATGGTCGCGCAGCGCCGCTGGATCAGGCAGGCGCCTCTCGTCGAGCAGACCCTCGAGCATACCGGCGAGTTCGGCCTCGCAGGCGCGCTCATGGGCGAGCGCCAGGAGTTCGACCATGATCTTGCAGGCCCGGCGTTCCGGTAGTTCGGCGAGCAGGTGTTCGAAGGTGTGTTGGTAGGCCGGACGCGGAAAGAGCTGGTCGCGATAGACCAGATTAAGGAGAGCCATCGGCTTTCGCCGGAGCGAATGGATGACATGGCGGTAGTCGACGACATGACCATGCTGGCTGCTGGATCGTGGCCGTCCGCGGGGCCGGGTCATGAGATAGCTGCCGCCGAGGAAGATCTCGAGCCGATCGTCGAACAGGCGTACGCGCAAGCGGTGACCAATTAAGCGTGAAGGCACGGAGTAGAAGACCTTCTTGAGGGTGAAGCCGCTCGACGAGGTGACGACAACGACGCTCTCCTCATAGTCGGTGGTGCGTCTTTTTGGCAGCGGCTTCAGCGCCGCCCGCTCCAGGGCGATCCGCTTTTGGTGGCGAGCGTTGCGGCGGCCGATCAGCTCATCGATGAAGGCTCGGTAAGCGTCGATGTCGTCGAAGTCACGGCTGCCGCGCAGCAACAGGGCGTCATCGATCGCCTTTTTGAGATGGCCATGGGCACTCTCGATGGCGCCGTTCTCATGGGCGACGCCTCGATTGTTGCGGCTCGGCGTCATCCGGTAGTGGGCGCAGAGCTCGTCATAGCGGCGGGTGATGTCGTCCTTGGCCTCGCGGTCGAGATTGCGAAAGGCGGCCGACAGGCTGTCGCTGCGATGCTCCTTGGGCACGCCGCCCACCGACCACAGCGCATTCTGCAGGCCTTCGGCCAAGGCGGTGAAGCTCTCGCCGCCAAGCACCACGCGGCCATGCTCGAAGCCGGAAAAGGCCAAGCGGAAATGGTAGAGCCGGTGAGCAAGCGGCTGGCCGGCGACCGTGACGCCGAGATCGTTCATGGCGGTGAAGTCGGACAGGCCAAGCTGGCCCGGCTCGTGACGCTGACGGAAGATCACCTCTTTCTCGGGCCCATGAACGGCGCGCCATGAGCGGATCCGGCGCTCGAGCGTGCGGCGCACGCCCGGATCGAGCTCAGGGTGGCGCCGCCGCATCTCCTCGAAGACGGCGACCGCCCGCAGACCTGGGGCCGCCTCCAGCATCGGCACGATCTCTTCGTCCCACAGGCCTTCAAGCGGATCAGGTCGACGACGACCTCGAGGCGCCTTCTTGGCCGAGGGCAATCGCGGATCCTGTTCGATACGATACGCGGTGGAACGGCTGAAACCCGCCTTGGCGGCGGCAATCGGAACGGCGTGGTGCTGACGGTGCATCATGTACATCCTCATCTGGCGATCAGTGATATGGTGACCTGGCAAGCACGGATTCCTCACAGCTGTGATGTGAAAATCCCATTCCTACCAAACCAACCACGACCTCCAGACCGGATTGGCCTCGTGCCTACGGTCGGGCTACGCCCTCCCTACGTCACGAGGCCAGCGTCACAGCCCGTCCCATCCTGTCTGACGCTAGAGTCCCACCTTGTTTGTCGCGCGCCA
>JAHELH010000329.1 GCA_024644285.1 Paracoccaceae bacterium
GCGAGTGGCTGCGGATGCTCGACAAGAAGAAGATGCAGCAATTCGCCCGCGACAAGCTGACCGAGCTGGGCCTGATGACGGTGCAGTCGATCAACCAGACGGTCGAGACGCTGTCGGGCGGTCAGCGCCAGGGCGTCGCCGTGGCCCGCGCCGCGGCCTTCGCCACCAAGTTCATCATCATGGACGAGCCGACGGCGGCGCTGGGCGTCAAGGAAAGCCGCAAGGTGCTGGAACTGATCCTGGACGTCAAATCGCGGGGCATCCCGATCATCCTGATCAGCCACAACATGCCGCATGTGTTCGAGGTCGCCGACCGCATTCACATCCACCGGCTGGGCAAGCGGCTGACCACGATCAATCCCGCCGACTACACGATGTCGGACGCGGTGGCCTTCATGACCGGGGCCAAGGTGCCCGACAAGGTCGCCGCCTGATCGTGACCGGGCCGGGCGCGGATGTCGTGGACCGGCTGATCCGGAGGGTCGGGGCGGTCAGACCGAAGGCCCGGCGCCGCCTGATCGCCATTGCCGGCGCGCCGGCGAGCGGCAAGACCACGCTGGCCGCCGAGCTGGCCGAGGCGCTGGGGGCACGGGCCATTCTGGTGCCGATGGACGGCTTTCACCTGGACAATCGCATCCTCGACGCCCGCGGCCTGCGGCCGCGCAAGGGCGCGCCGCAGACCTTCGACGGCGCCGGGTTCGTGCACATGATCCGCCGGCTGGCCAGCGAGGACGAGGTGGTGATCCCGGTTTTCGACCGGGCCCGCGACATCGCCATCGCCGGGGCATCGGTGGTCGGGCCGGAGACCGAAACCGCCGTGGTCGAGGGCAATTACCTGCTGCTGGACGAAGAGCCGTGGCGCGCGCTGCGGCCGCTGTGGGACCTGTCGGTGTATTTGAAGGTGCCCGAGGACACCTTGCGCGCGCGGCTGATCCAGCGCTGGCTGGACCACGGTCTAAACCCGCAGGCCGCCGAGGCGCGCGCCACGTCGAACGATCTGCCCAACGCCCTGCACATCGCCCGGCATAGCAGCGAAGCCGATATCGTGTTGTGAGTGGCGCGCGTGAGGTGGGGGCGAACCCACCTCACCGGGTCGCTGCCTAGTCGGCGTGCAGCTTGCCCGCGCCGTGGCCGGCCATGCCGCCCGAGACCTCCTCGGTCGCCTCGCCCGCCAGTTCTTCCGGCAGGACCAGGTTCAGCACGATGGCGATGAAGGCGGCGGGCAGCAGGCCCGAAACCATCAGCACGCGCAGCCAGTCGGGCAGGTATTGCACCGCGTCCGGTTCCAGCTGCAGACCGAGACCGATCGACAGCGCCACCGCGAAGATCACCATGTTGCGGCGGTTCCAGTCGACATCGGACAGCATCGAGATGCCGGCCGCCACCACCATGCCGAACATCACGATCACGCCGCCGCCCAGAACCTCGATCGGGATCGTGCGGATCAAGCCGCCGACCTTCGGGATCAGGCCGCAGACGATCAGGAAGATCGCGCCGAAGGTGACCACGTGCCGGCTCATCACGCCGGTCATGGCGACCAGCCCGACATTCTGGCTGAACGATGTGTTGGGCAGCGCGCCGAAGCAGCCGGCGACGGCGGTGCCGAGACCGTCGGCATAGGTCGCGCCCTGGATTTCGTCATCGGTGGCCTGCCGGCCGGCGCCGCCCTTGGTGATCCCGCTGACGTCGCCCACGGTCTCGATAGCCGAGACGAACGCCATCAGGCAGAAGCCGATGACGGCGGCGAGGCTGAACTCGAAGCCGTACTTGAACGGCTGCGGCAGGGCGAAGGCGGCGGCGCGGTCCCAGGACGTGGCGATGGCCTCGATGCTGAGCATGTCGGTGAAGAGCAGCGCGTAGAGATAGCCCGCGATCAGGCCGACCAGCACCGCCGAGACGCTGAGCATCCCGCGGGTGAAGAATTTCAGCGCCAGCGTGACCAGGATCACCACCAGCGCGGCGGACCAGTTCAGCAGCGAGCCGTATTCCGGCGTGCCGATGGCGGGAACGCCGCCGGCGGCGTATTGAATGCCGACGCGGACCAGCGCCAGGCCGATCATCGTGACCACGAGGCCGGTGACGAGCGGCGGAAGGGCGAAGCGGATCTTCTTGATGAAGGTGCCGAGGAAGGCGTGGAACAGGCCGCCGATGATGACGCCGGTGAAAAGCGCCGCCAGGGCGTCGACGCCCTTGCCCGCGACCAGCGGGATCATGATCGGCAGGAAGGCGAAGCTGGTGCCCTGCACGATGGGCAACGCCGCGCCGACCGGGCCGATGGTGATGGTCTGCAGGAGCGTCGCGATGCCCGCGAACAGCATCGCCATCTGGATCAGGTACAGCAGTTCCGGGAAGTCCGGCGAGTTCGAGCCGAAGCCGAAGCCGGCGGCGCCGGCGACGATGATCGCCGGGGTGACGTTCGAGACGAACATCGCCAGGACGTGCTGGATGCCGAGCGGGATCGCCTTGTGGATCGGTGGGGTATAGTTGGGATCCGCGAGTTGCGCGGGGGTCCCGATGCTGGTGTCTGCCATTGTCTCTCGTTCCTTCTCTCTGCGAGGTCGAGCCCCTTCTGGATGGGGGCTTCGGTCAGATCTCTACCACATGTGGTGGGTCAAGCCAAAACTCTTCAAGATTTGGGGTGTCGCCGATCCGGTCGACGACGGCGAAAATCCCGCTGCCTGCCAACGGCGTAAGCACCCCGTGCCAGGTATTGCGCAGGTAGTTGACGCCCTGGCCGGGCGCGGTGAGGAAGGCGAGCGGCATGCCGGGCCGGCCA
>JAHELH010000330.1 GCA_024644285.1 Paracoccaceae bacterium
AGGCACAGGCTCACCGCGCGGCCCGCCTCCTCGGTCACCGCCACCTCGCAGTCGTTCTCCGCGTCATAGACCAGGCGATACCGGCCTCCGGGCCCCGGCACCAGCGCCGTCCCGAAGGCCGCCAGCACCTCCCGGGTGCCGATCCCGTCCGGCTGGCCGCCGGAAAATCCCTGCACGTAGATCTCGATGCTCATCCGGAATGCAGCGGTTCCAGGGCGGTCGGCAGCGCCTGCGCTGGCCGTCTCACATCCCCAGCGCTTCCTTGTACATCTCCAGCACCGCCTCTTCCTCGGCGATGTCGTCGGGCTCGCGCTTGCGCAGGGCGATCACCTTGCGCATGACGCGGGTGTCGTAGCCGCGCGCCTTGGCCTCGGCCATCACCTCTTTCTGCTGGTCGGCGATGTCCTTCTTCTCGGACTCCAGCCGCTCGAAGCGCTCGATGAACTGGCGCAGCTCGTCTGCGGTGACACGGTAGCTGCTGTCGGGTTCGATCACGGAGGAATCGCTCATTTCGGGGGGCCTTTCGCTGGTGACAGGCGCCTGCCTACCGCGCACCCGCCGGCCCTGCAAGCGGTGCGCTTGTGCGCGGGCGTGATCCGGGCTAGGCGCTGGTCCGGCAAGGCGGAGTGGCGCATGGACATGTTGATCTGGATCGGGGCCGCGATATCGCTGGCGGGCGTGGCCGGGCTGGTCTGGTGCATCGTGCTGGTGGCCCGCGCCAAGCGGGCGAACCTGTCCGACGACGCCCTGCGCGCGCGCCTGCAGAAGGTGCTGCCGCTGAACCTCGGCGCGCTGCTGTTGTCGGCCATCGGGCTGATATGCGTGGTGCTGGGGATCCTGCTCGGCTGACCCGGCCTGCCCGGGGCAGCCAGCCACGGCGGCTAGCCCTTGTCGCCCTTGCCGCTGTCATAGATCGCGTCGGCGTCGTCCTCGGACAACTCGTCCTCGAAACGCTTGTAATCCTCGGGCACCGGCAGGCCCATCGCCTCCAGCTCGGCGATCCGCTCGCGCAGCTGCTCCTGCAGGATGTGGCGATCCTCCGGGCGCTTCATGATCTCGTCCATCAGGGCGGCGATGCCGGCCTTCATGCTTTCAAATGCCATCGGCTCACCTCTCCGCTGCGCGACGTGCGCCGGTGCAGTCTACCCGGGCCCGCCGAAAAGAACAGCGAGTCAACTGGCCGCCTTCGCCGCGGCACAGGACCGACAGAACGGCGTATGCGGCAGAACGTCCAGCCGCTCGGGCGAGATCTCGTCGCCGCAGGTGACGCAATAGCCGTACTCGCCCTCGTCCATCCGCTTCAGCGCCGCGTTGATCTTGGCGATCTCAACCTTGCCGCTGGTGCCCATCTGCTCCAGCACTTCGTCCTCCTCGCGCTCCACCGCCATGTCCTCCCAGTCCGGCGAGGCGTGGCTTTCCAGCTCTTCGTCGATCTCGCGCAGCCGCGCGGTCAGTTCGGCCAACCTGTCGGTCAGCACCTTGCGGCGTTCGGTCAGCGAGGTCATCTTTGCGGCTCCTTCGTACAGTCCATGGTACTGTTGCCAGCCAAGCCGCCATTTGCGTTGATGCATGTCAATGCGGAATCGCTATTGAAACATATGCAAGAAATGCGATATGTTCTGGAGCAACACCCCTGACGGAGGTTTTCCCATGTCCCCCGACGTGACCGCATTCTTCGACGAAGCCACCAATACCGTGTCCTACGTGGTCCGCGACCCCCAGGGCCGCAGCTGTGCCGTGATCGATTCGGTGCTGGATTTCGACTATGCCTCGGGCCGTACCGACACCGCCTCGGCGGACCGTATCATCGCGCATATCCAGGCCGAAGGGCTGGAACTTGCCTGGATCCTCGAAACCCATGTCCATGCCGACCACCTGTCGGCGGCGCCCTACATCCAGGAGCGCCTCGGCGGCAAGATCGGTATCGGCCAGAAGATCACAGTGGTGCAGGACGTCTTCGGCAAGGTGTTCAACGAGGGCACGCGATTCCAGCGCGACGGCAGCCAGTTCGACCGGCTGTTCGAGGAAGGCGACAGCTTCCATATCGGCCAGTTGCGCGGCGACGTGCTGCACACGCCGGGTCATACCCCGGCCTGCCTGACCTACGTGATCGGCGACGCGGCCTTCGTCGGCGACACGCTGTTCATGCCCGATTTCGGCACCGCCCGCTGTGATTTCCCCGGCGGCTCGGCGCACGACCTCTACCTCTCGATCCAGAAGATCCTCGCCCTGCCCGACGACACTCGCATCTTCGTGGGCCACGACTACAAGGCGCCGGGCCGCGAGGCCCATGCCTGGGAAACCACGGTCGGCGAGCAGAAGGCGAAGAACGTCCACGTCGGCGCAGGCAAGGCCGAGGAGGACTTCGTCGAGATGCGCGAGGCGCGCGACAAGGAACTGGCGATGCCGAAGCTGATCGTGCCCTCGCTGCAGGTCAACATGCGCGGCGGGCGCATGCCCGAGCCGGAAGACAACGGCACCAGCTACCTCAAGGTGCCGGTGAACAAGCTGTAAGGAGCGACAATGCCTATCGACTGGATCTGGGGCCTGATCGGCGGCGGCATGATCGGCTGCGCCGCGGCGATGTATCTGCTGATCAACGGCCGCATCATGGGCGCCTCGGGCATCCTCGGCAGCATCGTCGACGGCTCGGGCCGCGGCGGCAATACCGAGCGCGCGGCCTTCATCGCCGGGCTGGTGCTGGTGCCGGGCGTGCTGGCCTGGGCCACCGGCGGCAGCGAGACCCACCTGACCGGCAACCTGGCGGTGGTGAT